>CAZKFV010000001.1:0-5137 GCA_964552295.1 uncultured Thermotogae bacterium
TAACCATCACTATTTGCTGTTTTCCGTTCACCTTTTACAAGGGATAAGGGCGACTGAGAAATCATTCCAGTCCATATCCCCACCCTTACAGGAATCCTCCCAGAAAATAAGATACATCTCCCCTTCAGGAGGGATTTCACAGCATGTAGCTTTGCATCCTTCATTGAAGCTATAGAAAGCTCTAATAAGGAAAGCATGCTGTATGCCGTCCCAATTGTGGTTAGTGCAGGTAAAGTAGTGCCCGCCAAGTTCTGGTTCATTGTCACGAGGAGCGTTCAGATAAAACCCGATGTTACGCCCGGGAGCAAGATTGACTGACAAAGCAACATCACACGGAAGGATATGGTGTGGCTGATTGTAACTTACAAACTGACATTTGTATCCATCCCAGGCTCTATAGCTGACAATTCTGTTTAGTGCACCGCAAGGAAAATCTTCAGAGTACCAACCAAAATCGTGTTTGAGCTGCCTCGAATTTGGGTCGTCTGCGTAGTACATAGCATACCAACCGCCTGGGACAGTGCAATCATCTAGCGGTTTTGCTTCCTCTATCCTGAAGCAACATGACAGCTGGTTGACAAAAACCTCAAGAGCAGGGCTTTCCATTGGGGTCTTGGCTGCAACCGCTGAAAGACTTACAGCAAGAACAAGCACCAAGGCCACCAACCAAACCAACTTTCTCTTCATGGTACAATCACCTCCAAAAACACAATAAAAAGCCAATGGCTTGGTGTCAAGTTTTGTCATTTAGTCGTCACAAAGCACTAACTTAAGCTGTTTGCTCGTTGCTGCTCATAGTCCTGCTGCTACATTATCCTTCAAGGGTATTGGTACCAATTGGGAATCATTGGAAGTTGGGCTGTAAGGCAATCAACCCCTCAACCCCCAACATCAAGAAGTGTGCTCTCTAGAAACTGCCACAACCTTTGTAATTTGGCTTAGAGTAAATGGCTACACTTGTCACACCAGAGCCATCACGTGCTGGAGCTAAACCATGTCGAGATCTGCACATTAGTTTCTTGCGCCAACTAGTCCCCACATCCATCTTTGAAGTCATTGTCCTTGCTGCTTTCATAACCGCTAAATCAGGTTTGCATCAAGCTGCCAGGGTTTTATCTTTCCAGAAGAAGCACAACAGTAGTCTAGCCGTCTTCTAGAGATGCGCAATCGGCTTAGATATCTAGCACCATCACATACTCAAACGCGGTCATCTCTTTTTTGTGCCTGTGTTTGCAAGTTTCTTACTTACCATATCCGCGGCAAGCTTCCCAGTAAGGATGGCAATAGGGAGTCCAGAAGGGCTGTATGACCACTGTCCTGCCTGATAGATATCGGGAAATGGTGTAAGGACAGATTGTGCCACCTTTTGAATACGATTTACTGCGGGCATAACGGAATTGGTGAAAGCCCAACCGGTTATTGCTCCTTCCGAACTGCCGATTTTCTTTTCTATGGACACAGGTGTATAGGAAAATCGGTCCTCCATAGCGCTGCCAAGCCCTGGATATACGGTGCTTTCCAGGCTGCTGATAAGGCAGTCCTCTGCTAGGGTCTTGAGTTCTTCGTACCAGCCATGCTTGCGCGCCGCCTGGCAGAGCGCGTAATCAAATAGCACGCTTATAATAAGGCCCGTCTTGCCTTCAGGTGCTAGCGAGGCGTCCTTTAGAACCGGTATGGATATCTCGAAAGTAGTTGAGCTTATATAGTGCCGGACCCACTCTTCGGCCCTTTCGCGAAACGCTGCATCCTGATCGGAGGGTGCGGTTGCCAGTATGGCTTCCAGCTGCGCATGAATTTCCTTTCCCACTCCATTCCTTGACGGGGTATAAAAAAAGTGGCCATTGGACTTGGCTGCAAACCAATCCGGGGCGATGTTTACTGCTAGGTAAAGGGTGAAGACGCTATCGCCGCCTTCCGAGGCGTTCACCCGGGCCGCACGCTCTAATGTCCTTCTTCGTATTCTGCCTCTTGGCAGTTGATCAATATCAATAACACGGTAAAGGGTCTTTAGGTCAGCAGCCCACACCAGTTTTCTGTACCTGTGGACCACTCCCTTTTCGTCGGAGACGGTATGCCTCACCGGGTCTACCGCTGTTATACGGTTCTCCTTGCTTATGTCGACACCCTTTTGCAGGCAATAGGCTTCCATAGCCCTTGGCAGCGCGCCCGTGCCCCCGATTGGATAGACATAATCCAGATACAGACTAAAGTAACTCAATGCGAAAAAAGCCGGCGTCTTCTTGAAGAAATGCTGGCTTATGATGTCTATCAACGGCCTTGAGCTAGTGAGGTGCTCCAGGTACTCCTCAACCGGCATTGTCATCCTGTTTATCTTGCCAATGGTAACTAGGAATTTTACTAGCCAGGGTAGCAGCGTCTTTAACAGGTAGTCCCGATCATTCTTGAGATCCTTGAACGAAGGATTCTCCACGCCGTAGAGCACGTCCATGTATTTCATCACGCGCTTTATTTCACCGAGTATCCTGGCAATGTCTGCTGAGTTATCCGGGTATAAGTGCTCTAGTAATGCCTGGTAGTCGGCAAGATTAGCGCTCGACTCTACAGGTATCACGCGATTTTCTATCCCGAGTGACACAGGGCTTTTGACAAAGTCTACCGAGATGCCCAGGCTCTTAAGCATGGGAAAGATGATCCCTGAATCCTCCAGAGCCCGGATACCGGCATCCCAAATGAATCCCTTGCGCTCAAAGGAATTGATCAGACCGCCAAGGACAGGTTCCTTTTCGCAAAGCAGCACGCTATAACCGTCCCTTGCAGCAAAGGCACTTGCTGTAAGCCCGGCCATCCCGCCTCCCACAACGATCACGTCATGTGTGCTTTCTGACATGCTCGCCAATGTTTCGTTTTGCAATACCTTCCTCCTACTTGCGTTCATGACAGTCCCGCCAACCGCAGGCTTTCTTTCCATAACAATCAGCCCACTTTCCTGTCCAGGGCATGAGCAGCAAGCTTCTCCGAATGAGTAAGGTTAAAGTACTGTCCGCTGACATTCTCAAGCTCGGGGGCAGTGGCCAGGTAGTAGATCGGTTGCCCAGCTCGGTTATTCTCCATCATCTGCCTCATGTCCGCCCAGCGGTAGTCCTTAAGATATTTGAACATCTAATTCACCTAACCAAACTTGCGGTGCATTAATCGACGATAAAGCCGCCCAAACCAGGGGATGTTATCAAAAATGTCGCCCCAAAGGTCAAAATAGTCACGTTGGCTGAGTATCGTGCCCTCCTCATCCAAAGCCACCCTGGTAGAGCCATACATGGTGGAACTGGAACATTTTTTAAACATCTTGGTCATTTCCCATTCCATAAAGACGTAATCATTGCTTTTGACAATGTACGGCAAATGCATCCTTAGTTATCGAGAGCGGTTGGTCAGGCGCTTGCACAAAGCATTGAAGTTCTCCAGCCCATGTATTTCCTGCATGCTGTCTTTGAAGACCACATCTTCTCTGTAGCAAGGGAATATATGCGGCCAGTCAGGCTTACCATCACGGTTATAGGTCTTGTACCATAATTGCCTTACCTCTTCTGCTGACAGCTTAGCCAAGGAAAGCTTCTCTTCCATCATGTATTGATCTGTACCCCCGTGTTTCGGCCATTATTTAAGTTAGTAAAAGCCTACTCCAACAGCTTAGATAAGCATAGGCAAAGCGCCTGCATAATAGGCACTGGAACACTTTGCCAGACATTTCTATGCGTAGCCTGATCATGTTAAAACAGGGGAGACACAACATCCATCTCCCCCGTCTTTCAAACCTACCTCAGAAACTTAGAAACAAATGGTGATGTTTCACCACGGCGCAAGTAGTGCCCTGACGGGCCCTCTCCAAGAAATTCCGAGAACCAGGATTCGTGCTCAATTTCCTCATTAAGGATTGCCAACGACAGATCGTAGGTTCGATGATCCTTTCCCGCAGTCATGTTACAAATCTCCGTGTATCCACGAACTGCACATCGCTCCGCTTCCACAAGAACCTTCAGAAGCTCCGTTGTATCCCCAAGATTTTCAGGAAGGTATGCGGGTGGGCATGCCGATACATCGTGGAACTCTTTCATGTCCTGAGGCAGATTTCCACCCAGTTCGTAGATCCTTGGCACCAGCGCCTCGAAGTGATTTCGATCCTCGATGCGCGCAGTCTCTGTGATTTCTTTGATTCCCTCGCCTTTTAAACCTATCAGATTAACACGAAGGATCGTGTAGTAATAGTAGGTTGTAAGCTCCGCTGAAGCGTTCTTTACAAGAAGCTTAAGGAGCTTGTCCACATCAACTCCTGCCTTTTCAACAACTTCCCGGGTGACTTTCGCCATTTGTCCCTCCTTCTTTCTTAATTTGGTTCTTCCGGCCAAGCCTCCATGGCCTGGCCCTTATAGACTTACTCTACCAGATCAACCCTTGTCTAAGCTAATTCCTGAATTAACGTTTTGATAGCACGTAAAACAGCGTCTTGCGAGCTCAGTTAACGCAACTCGCGACACAATAGCCGGAAAACATTTCCACCTGAATCGGATGAGCTGCTTGCGGCAAAACGTCCTGCAAGACCAGGAGCCACTCCAATTCAAAGACATACTCTTTCCTCTACCATATATAAGAAAGGGAGAAGCTCATTGGTTGCAGGCTGAAACTCACAGTTTGGTTTCTCTCCTGTTCAACCTTTAGGTCCCTTACTATCATCCGGTAGAAGCTTGTCTTAATCTCATCAAAATCCAGATAGAGATCCAGAAACGAAGCACCCAACCAGGTTGCATAAAGGATGTTTATGATCCTACCCTTCTTCTTTGCTCGCCCACTCGGGATGCCAACATCAGGCAAGAGAAGGTCACTAATTATGTTTAGAATAGAGAACACGTCGTCACCAGAACTGCCCTTTCCGGTAATGAATCGCTTAAAAGAGCTTTTGAGTACGTAATTTGGCATATCGAATCGAGCACACAGGTAGGAGCTGCTGGCCACCTTCTCCAGCCAGACCGGTATTCTCTCCCGGTCTAGGAACAGATCAGTGAGTTCCTCCGATATGCGAGTAAGGATCATACCGCCAGCTTGAGCCATCAATCTCTGCCAGGCAGCTGGTGATTGATCCCAGGAGTAGGAGGCACTACCCCAAAAGAAATGATACTCCTCG
>CAZKFV010000002.1:0-8997 GCA_964552295.1 uncultured Thermotogae bacterium
GGAGAAGATAGCTCGACTGGAGATCTCCGTAAAAGCGCCTTCAATCTGTGCCAGCTTCCGTCCAACAGCCTTACATCTGATGCATCCTGCATACAAGAAGGATTCACCCCCGCAATGTAAACACTAAAGTCAGTGACAGCTTGTGCAAGATACAATACACAGCTACTCCAAGGTCACCCATCATCTCTAGCTCATCGTTTGTGATCTCATCAGTTGTCAAATGCAGTGTCATCCATCCCAGACCAGCCGCCATAGCTCTGGAAGGTGCTGCTACGCTCCAACCGCCAGGTATCGCCTTGGCAGAAGCTAGATCCTCCAAGACTATGCCTACTAAAAGAGTACCTATTCTTATCAGCCGGTTTCACTTTACCAGCAAAACGGTTCATGAGCCAACAAATACACACCATTGCTACTATATTATGCGATACGTCCGGATCCTTATGAAGGGGAAAGAAAAGAGGGACAAGCATCTTCGTTGTCCCTGGCACATGTGGTAACTAATCCTTCTTCTCCTCCACAATCTTTGCCATGTAAGCAATCGCCTCGCCAACAGTGGCAATATTCTCTGCGTCTTCGTCTGAGATTTCCACCCCAAATTCATCCTCAAACTCCATGATCAGTTCTACTGTGTCCAGGGAATCTGCTCCCAGATCCTCAACAAAAGACGCTTCGTCAGTAACCTCATCTGGGTCTACCATAAGCTGGTCGGCGATAATTGCTCTTACCTTACCTGCTATATCGTCCATACTATGCAAACCTCCTTCTATTCTTTATTAGGGGAAAAGGCCACCGTTCACCCCAACAACTTGCCCAGTTATATATGAAGCCTCAGAAGAAAGCAAGAATGCAACAACCTGAGCAACTTCAGCCGTTGTCCCTTCCCTCTTTAGCGGTATACGTGCTAGATATTCTCGGCGAACGTTAGCCTTTAGGGCCTCAGTCATTTCTGTTTTGATAAAGCCAGGAGACACAACGTTCACCCTGATTCCTCGGGATCCTACTTCCTTGGCTACACTAAGCGACAGGCCAATCAATCCAGCTTTGCTCGCTGCATAATTAGCCTGACCAGTATTTCCAGTTTCGCCCACTACAGACCCAATGCTGACAATTGAACCGCTTCTGGCATGTACCATATGCCGAAGGCACGCGCGCATGCAATTGAAAGCTCCTTCAAGGTTTACACTTAACACCTCATCCCAGTCGTTCTTCTTCATTCGCAGTATCAGCTGGTCATGTGCTATCCCTGCATTGTTGACCAGAAAATCAACCCTACCACATTCAGCCTTCACCGCCCCGACACCTTCTTCGACCTGTTCAGAGTTAGAGACATCAACCTGGTAGAACCGGCAGTGTCCCTTCTTACGGGGCATTGTTTCCTTTGAAGGAACATTGCGGGCAAAAATATTCACCGAACAACCATCTTCTTGCAAGAGATCAACAATTGCCTTGCCAATCCCGCGCGTTCCTCCAGTCACTATGGCAACGCGGTCGTCAAAACGCCCCATCCATTGCCTCCTCGTAGGTTGCAAACTTTATCGTACTAGTTATTCTCCGGCCCAGATTAGTCAATACCTGGCCTGGCCCAACTTCAATCGCCTTATCTATCCCCATATGTACGAGAGATTCGATTGTATCAACCCACTTTACACAAGCAGTGATTTGTGTCAAGAGCAAGGCCTTGATAGAGCAGGGATCATCTTCCCTCTTGCCGCTAACACTTGAAAAGAATGCAATCTCAGGGCGATGAAAATCCAACTCCTCGATGAATGAAGATAGATCATCCTGTGCAGAGGAAAGAAGCTCCGAGTGGAAAGGTCCGGATACATCAAGCCTAATTGATCTGCCACCCAAATCTTCACAGGTTGACATCACACGTTTGAGCGCTCCCTCAGGCCCTGAAACGACGATTTGAGTCGGTGCATTGATGTTGGCCACAGCTACACCTTCACCAATACTTTCGCATACTTTATCAACCCTCTCATAGGGCAACCTAAGGATCGCTGACATCCCTCCTCCACTCACTCTCCCCATAAACCGGCCACGGGCTTCCACAACATGGAACACCTCCTCCGGACTAACTACCCCGGCCGAAACAAGGGCACAGTATTCACCCAGGCTATGTCCAGCAACAGCCGCGGGCACTAATCCGTTTGCACGCAGGCTCATATCCTTGCTAGTACTATCAACAAAGATCGCTGGTTGAGCATACTGAGTTTGCGACAGATGATCATTTCTCTGCGCTTTCAGCCAGCTGCCAAGGGGTATACCAGCTTGGGATGCAAGGTTCAGTAGCGTCTTGCTTACAGGGTTATCGGGAGGTAGGCTCTTGGGGATAACTCCTTGTCCAGGAAAAAGGAAGGCCAGATTAGCAGTCATTATCACATGCGAACCACGACCGCCCCATATGTCACCCCAGCGCCAAAGGCGGTCATAACAACAACATCCCCTGTTCTTATCGTCATGTCCTTGCGCCCCTCGTCAAGAACAATGGGAATTGATGCCGTAGAGGTATTAGCTACCCTATCCAGGTTGGTAAGTATCCTATCCTTGCTGACGTCAAGGTGAACGCCTAAAGAATCTATTATTCTAATGTTGGCCTGGTGCGGGATTATCCAGGCCACATCATCCAGCTTCAACGCCGCTGATGCAAGAGCTTGTCTGGTAGCTGTCTCCATCATCATGACAGCACTTCGATACACCCCCGCGCCTTCCATCTTCAAGAAATGTCCTTTATTTTCAATGGTGTATGTACTTGCCGGATTCCTCGTTCCGCCTGCCGGCATATGCAGAAAGAGAGACTTATCGTTGTCCCCGTAGATAGCGCTCCCCAAAATGCCCTCATCATCCTCTCCCTCTTCAAGTACCACCGCACCAGCACCATCCCCAAATAAGACGCATGTCTTGCGGTCGCTCCAGTCAGCCACGCGAGACAGAGCTTCGCTACCTATAAGGAGGATATGCTTATAAATCCCAGCCCGGATTAACCCATCCGCAACTACAAGACCATAAACGAAGCCGGAGCAGCCTGCTTTCAAGTCGAAGAACGGCGTACGATCCATTCCAAGCCCATAAGCGATAAACGGGGCCGATCCTGGACAGATCATGTCTGGGAAGTTAGTAGCAACAATCAACAGATCGATCTGTTCGGGGGCTATCCGAGCATCCTGGCACGCCTTCTTCGCTGCAACAATACCCATCTTTGCCGGATCATCTTCCGGCTCAAGTAGGTAACGCGTGCTGATACCGGTGCGACGTACGATCCACTCATCCGAAGTGTTGACTATTCGCTCTAGATCACTGTTGGTAACACACTTATCCGGAAGATACGCTCCGCTACCAATGATCCTAGCCCCCATTCTTGTTCCACCCTGCAATACCCTTAGCTATCGTTTTATTCAGCTGGGCCTTCACTGCGCGATAGGCCACATCCACTGCTGATTCAATTGCCAACGCATCTGACCTTCCATGCGCAATAACAATAGAACCATCTACACCTAGCAACGATGCGCCCCCGAAATGGCTATAGTCAAGCTTCTCACCAAGGCGAGAGAATACCGGCTTAAGTAATAGTCCCCCCAGTTTTCCTCGCAGGTTGCTATTCACGCCGGCTCTCATCATATTAGACACAGCAGATATTCCCCCTTCAAGGGTCTTAAGGAATACGTTTCCGACAAATCCATCGCACACCACAACATCAACAGGCCGCTCTGTAAGAAGGTGATGTCCTTCTACGTTTCCACAAAATGGTAACTTGGTTTCAGAAAGAAGCTCGTAAACCCGATGGCTGAGCTTGTTGCCTTTACCTTGTTCGGTCCCGATACTCAGCAGACCGATTCTAGGTTCTGTTATTCCCAACACGTCTCGTGCATATGTTGCTCCCATAAGGGCAAAGAAAAGCAAGTGATCTGCAGCACAATCTACATTTGCCCCCACATCGATCACCACTATCTCACGGCCAGATACGGTGGGAATAGTAGCAGCAATCGCGGGCCTCGGAATACCCTCAATGCGGCCAACAATGAAAATCGATCCTGCAACCACCGCGCCTGTGTTCCCAGCAGAAACATATGCATCTACCATATTTTCATCCAACGCAACAAGCCCCCTTACCAGAGAAGAATCACGCTTTCTTCGCACGGCCTGCACTGGGGTTTCTGTCATGGAGATAATCTGAGATGCGGGAAGAATAGAGAACTTGCCGCCTTCATGCTCATGCAAAGCTGAAAGGCAATTTCTTATGGCTCCCTGTTCGCCGGAGAACACTACGTCGATGTTTAGCCTGTAGCCAGCCGCTATCCCCCCCTTTACTAACTCACAGGGTGGGAGGTCTCCTCCCATGACATCCAACACAATCAACATAACTGGGCATCTCCGGGACAATTTAGCTTAGGCTCTTAATGGTGCCGAGGGCGGGACTTGAACCCGCACGGACGTTTAGTGTCCACATGGCCCTCAACCATGCGCGTCTGCCAATTCCGCCACCTCGGCAACAACTTGCATCTTAGCCGGCCAGTGGTAACCTGTCAACACCGATTGACGAGCAAGAAGTATCCTCCATCATCCCCATGTTGCCACAGATAAGCCATATGGCGTTCCTGCAATATTCCTTTACCTGAATCTGTATCTACCTACAACTAAAACATTCAATATGACCAAAAAGCTAGAGAGAAGCACTACCAACCTAGTAAATTGCCAACTTTTGCCCCCATCTACGGCTCTGCAACACTTGTCATTTAGCCAAAATCGTTCTATGATGAAATCCGAGGTGTGCTGCCGGTGATCGGAGGTGGTTTCATGTGCAGCAAATATAGAGGATTAGTAACAGGCGTAACCCTGCTCTTACTTGTAGCCATTGTCCCAAGTATTGCCCTTGCCCAGCCAACAACGTACGCAGGAGTTACATTCCCACTTGGCGACCTTTCGTTTGCAGATCTTGTGGTGTCATACGTTCCTGCAAGCTGTGTTGATCATGCTTATGCCGATCCAACCGCTGCACTTGGGCCGCCAGATTGTCATGATGAGCTGTGTCATAATTGCGATGGATGTCACCCATGCGCTGTTGCTCTAGGTTTTCGTGTAAGCGAGATCGATAAGCGCGGTTTCTTAGTGGTTAAGTTCACCGATAATGTCCTTCGCGACGTAGCTGGTGATGATCTTTTCATCTATACAACAAACAATAGGATGTGCAGAGTAGAGATCGGCACTGAAAATGGCAACTACATACTTGTAGGCGAGGTGCACGGTTACCCAGCCAGCATCGATATTGCACCTTTTGTCAGTCCAGACCAGACGTTCTTCTTTGTGAGGCTATCGGATGTTCCCGCAGATGAGGATCCTTCAGCGTGTTCGGGGCCAAGCATAGATGCGATAGGAGCAATGGGGGACCCGATGATGATACAAGAACGCGGTGAGCTCCTCGGCTCCTTGGAGCTTCTTCCCTCAGGAACCCTCGCCCTTTCCGCTGGCGGAGCACCGCAGAAGCTGCTTATCATACTCGATACATCGTCAAGCATGGATGAATCATTCGAGGGATCGAGCAAGATTGTCGTAGCAAAGCGTGTTTTGTCTGAAGTGGTATCAGAGCTTCCCGAGGGGATGGATGTGGGATTGCGAATCTTCGGCGGATGCGGACGTAGCCGGCTCATGCTTCCAATAACTCCATTTGACCGCGAACAGCTAACTTCCAAGATCCAGGAGATCTCTACCGGCGGGGCAACACCGCTTGCATTCAGTCTAGAACAAGCAAAGGATGACTTTGCTGATATCGTGGGCAATAAGATAATCCTGCTGGTAAGCGATGGAATGGAAACATGCCATGGTGATCCGATTGATGCAGCACAAGAACTGGCAAATACATATAAAGACCTAAGGATAGATGTGATTGGCTTTGATGTTGCCGGGCAGGACGGAACGGCTGAAGAGCTTAGCAAGATAGCAAGCAGAACGAATGGCAGCTACAATGATGCCCAAAGTAGCGATGAACTGAAAATGGCGCTGCAGAGCGTAATAAACGTGCGTTACCAAGTCTTTGATGCTCAAGGAGTAAAGGTCTTCGAAGGAGTGCTGGGCGAAGCAAGCCCGCAGCTTCAACCGGGAACCTACCGCGTGGTAGTTCTTGGCACTCCCCCGCTGGTGCTTGATAACGTGATAGTTAAGCCAGGAGAGACAACAAAGTATGAGGTAACCCGTACAGAGAAAGGATATTCGGCAAACCCTCAGTAAAGCAGGTGCGCTGCTCAATTGATAGGCTTCTGGTCATGGTCTCCTAACTCGGAGACGATTGTGCTCAGGTCAGTTTCTATGCCTCGTAGTAGGCTCACTACTTCTGCGTGATCTACCGAGGAAACCCTGATTATAGGGTCTGTGTCAATCCCTTCTAGGTAGGCTTCGATATCTGCTAGCACCGATGTAAGCTTTCGCATGCCGCTAGCTTGCTTAGCCGCGTCAAAGAGCTCAATGCACTCACTTAAATTTCGGATTGAGCTTCCTATAAGTGTAAGCAGGTCTACATTATCATTATCCATGATTCATCTTGATTATGCCTAGTATCAAACTTCTGTAGTCACACAGATCGTTCCTCTGCCAATATCAGGCATCCGCTACTTTATCTTCTCGGAATACCCCGTCTTTCAGTTTTTGTAACGCTTCTTTCTTCATGCGAGACACCTGGCGCTGTGAGATATTTAGCTCCTTTCCTATCTCAGACTGCGTCTTTCCATGATAGAAAAGGCCCCTAAGCACCTGCTGCTGTATCTCTTCCAGCCTTTCTATGGCTATAGCTATCCTGATTTGAATGTCGGATGATGGATTTAGCTCTTGTCGGTACATAGTGTCTATACGAGGGACAGGAGGGCGGGGGTCTTCACTTCTTCGCTGTTGATCTATGGAAACATAATGCATTGCATTGCGGCCCTTAAGCACCTCGATTACTTGCTCCTGTGTAAGGTTCATTCTCATGGCAAGCTCTGCAATCCGAGGAGGTCGCCCATTTTCTTGGAAAAAATCCTCCTCAACCTCCTTGAGCCTCTGCCCCATAGCTTGTGCCCATTGAGGAATTCGCACCGTAGAGTGCTTATCACGAATGTAATGCCTTATTTCTCCCTTGATGAGGTAACTTGCATAGGTGGAGAAGCGAATACCGCGCGCTAGATCGAAATTACTCACAGCATTTAACAGGCCAATATACCCGGCTTGTACAAGATCATTAAGTTGCTCGCCAGAGTTAAGAAACAAAGAAGCTATCGACTTGACAAGCCCTATGTTACGTTTAACCAATTGTTCACGCAGCCCAGATGCATAGGACGAATCATCGGCTCTATCAGATGCACCTCGCAGCAGTCTTATCAGTTTCTCGTTCGATAAGTTTTCTAATGATCCCACCCTATCGTCGAGCATTAATTGGATTACCTCCCTTAACTAGTATACCAATTCAATGGTTGCAAATAGTAAGGGTTACAAACCTTGGAATATTAGAAGAGCGAGAAAAAGCCCTAGAAATCCTCCAACAATCAGTAAATCATGGAAGAACTCTTTCCCTTCCTCAACATGCTCGAGAGGAGAAGCACAGCCGCGTTGAATGCAATCGCCCACAGCCGTACGGAGCTTGATTTCCTGGGATCTCCCTGATCCAACAACAGCTTTCTCGCCGACAAAGATTACCGGTGGTTCTGTCGTTATGATGCCGTAGTGTGCAGCCAGCTCCAACTGTAGCTTGGCACTATCAGGAGAATTGATGTTGTAGCGGGCAACTGGTATATCTTCGTGCCCAACCAGTAGCTCGCTAAGCAGGTCATCCATTATCTCACATTGCGGACAACCATCCGCAAAGAACGCAACAATAATAGGCTCTGAGTCGTTCTGCGCTAAGTCTCCGGAGCGTACATCATTCGAAAAGACCACATCCGAAGGGGTTTGCATACTTTCGTGAGTCCCGCTACTTGTTAGAGACGGCGTTTGCTCCTGAGCGCTTGCTACTGTTCCAATGAGACCAACAAAGATCAATATCCAAAGCCACGCTCCCTTTCTCATCACTAACCCTCCTACATATATCCCAGCTGCACAGCTATTATCATCCCTGCTCCAAGCAAGAACATACTTATACCCGATATCAGATGCAGTTTCCCCAACCGCGCTGATCGCCATCTTTCGGCACGTGCAGTCGTCGTATAACCGTAATTGACTGCAAAGGTGATGATCAATAAAGGTAGGATGAAGATCAAGTTGTATAACACAAGCAGTCCCATCCCATGCGATCGTGTCGTTGTCTTGGAGAGCAGTGCAAGTATGGCGATGTATGGACCAGAGGAACAAGGCAGAAGAAAGAGGGAATCGAGAACCCCAATAGCAAACGCCCCAGGCACGGAGACAACAGATGACGTAAGCTTCTTAACCGCTGGCCTCCAGCGCTGCGGAACCTCTATCGTGAACCATTTTCCGTAGGCAAGGTAGTCCTTCATGTTCCATAGACCGAGCAGTATGGCAAGGCAGGAGACAACGAGAATGAACGGGCGTTGCACTCCAGCAGCCTGAATCGCAGAGAAGATGCCGATTCCCATCAAGAAATAGGATATGTAGATGGCAGAGATGAACGCAAAGCCCGCGCGCAACATTTTCCCCTTTTTCCCCGCCACTAAAAGTGTTCCAAGGAGCAAGACAAGGACTGCAAATGTGCAAGGATTTATTGAATCGGCCGCCGCCGCCAGAATTACAGCTGGTATCGTAAGTCTTTCGCTCAACACTCTTCCACTACCTTTCCCCGCCTTAGCCAGTGGAGATGTTGCATTCGAGTTAATTGCTTCCACTACCAATTGTTCAAGTCTTATTTCGCTGGCACGTCCTGTTATCTCCATCCTTGACTCGGAGAGTCCATAGAAACTGCTTGAAACCATGGCCACTTCACCAACAAAGACTATTGGTACGGCCCCTAGGTCTGCTCCATAGGCAGTGAGCAGACGGTCCAGGAGATCACGCGAATCCGAATCAGCTATCCTGTAACGA
>CAZKFV010000003.1:0-3957 GCA_964552295.1 uncultured Thermotogae bacterium
ATGGACGTACATCAAACAAGAGGTGGTCTTGCCACAACGAGCCCTTGACTTAGCACAAATTAGCGCCTAGACTGGTGCGGAATTCCCACCGCATGTCCCCACTCTTACACCACACACATGGACTCTACGCCTTTGGCTTACAGAATGACGCTGTAGGCAGAGTGTTGCACGGGTTGAAGCACAAGCCCTCATCCGAAATAGAACTTACCCTGCTTTGGGTTTAGGAACATCGATCTAGAAAAACTTCTCAAGCAGGTAAGTCCGATGTCTAATCATATAAAAGGCATATGAAAACGTAATCACTGTGAAACTTCCCAGGTATACATAGGAGAAGGCAGGACTTATATTCTGGTTAAAGCCAAGAAATTGCCTGATTATGTTTGCTGCGTGAGTTGCCGGGTTTACGAGCATCAGGCCTCTATATAGACTTGGTAGATTCTGTCCTTGATAGTAAATCGGCGAAAATAGAATCAAGGCCCACGAAACAAGCGGAAAGATGCCTTGTGCTTTGAACGGATTCCTCACTATAGAACCTAGGAACATACCCATTGCTGCAAATGTTACACAAGACAACGCCACGCCAACGATCACGAGACCAGCGTTAGCACTTGGCGATTGCCAGAGGGCGAGCCCTATGAGCAGCAGGACTTGAGGGAGTGACAATGAGAAATACGTCATGATTAGACCAGAGAAGACTTGGCTCCTACTAACGGGCATTGCTGCGTATAGCTCTATGACTTGAGGCTGGTTTAGATTGCTAATCCTCATAGAAAGAAGCCCGACAAACGATCCAATATACGAAGCCACAATAAGTCCAGCACTGAGATAGCTAATATCTGTCCCGTGGATGCCCATAGCAAACGCAAGAACCAACACGTAAGAAAACGGTATTAAGACAAGATTTATGAGCAACTGGGCTTTGTAGATTCGTAGACCTTTGAATTCCAACATGAACGCTGTCCACATTTTACTCATGTTCTGCTCCTTCCATGAGGCGCAATAGTGCTTTCTCAATTGAAGGCGCTTCTACATGGAGATAGTCCAGGCCTGATATGGAGACCAACTCATTGGCAAACTCAATCCCCTGTTTCAATTCATCAAACGATACTTCGAGAGTTGAGCCGTTGCTTTCGACGGGGATATCTCTTTCTTTGATAAGTTTCTGTGCTTTTGCCGCGTCGCTAGGCACAAACACAATGCTTGTAGGAAGCTTTGTCAATGCAGAAATCTCCAGCGGTGTACCCTGAGCGACAAACTTCCCAGCAATCATCAGGTAAATTCTGTCACACACGTTTTTGACTTCCGCCATGTCATGGCTAGCTAAAAGGATGCCCTTTCCTTTCTGGTTAGTCACAAGGTTCTGCACATGTACTCTGTTTACTATGTCGAGCATCGATGTAGGTTCGTCGAGTATGAGAACCGCAGGATCCTGGCACAACGCCATGGCTAGTAGTAGAAGTCTCATCGAACCGTGCGACAACTGATAACCGAAGCGATCGCCTGCTTTGTCTAGCCCAACAAGTTCTAGTGTTTCTGTTATACGCCCTTCGAGCCCGTTGCCCTT
Organism: uncultured Thermotogae bacterium; assembly: GCA_964552295.1. Lineage (GTDB taxonomy): Bacteria > Bipolaricaulota > Bipolaricaulia > UBA7950 > UBA9294 > M55B144. Next base: position 1,565 of record CAZKFV010000003.1, read on the forward strand.
AAAGCCCATAAATAGCAAGACGAATTTGACTGTTTCCCGCACCGTCAGCGATGGATAATAGATGGGCATCTGGGGAACGTAACCCACGGAACCTCGTAGCCTGTCCCACGACTTGACAGGATTGGTACCCAACAAGGTTACTTTGCCAGCCGTGGGTCTCAGCAATCCGAGCACTTGGCGAATCAAAGTTGTTTTACCCGCGCCGTTTGGTCCAACCAGCCCAACAACTTCTCCCTTGTCAACCGATAGGGTCAGATTATCATTGGCCCGGAATCCATTTGCATAAATCTTCGTCACATTGGTAATGTCGATGAAAGTGTTCATGCTAGTAACTCGTTCCTTGCATGTGGTTGGATGTCACATAGGACAGTAACAGCTCAGCTAAAGTATTCTCAAACCAGGTTTTGTTACAGTTGATACTACTAACCCCACATGCCCGCCAACGGCATCCTCCGTAGCAGATTGGCGCATACACGCAATCATCGAGGCACTCAGGCTCAAACAAAAGCGCGTTATACCAGCGCGCATTCGTAATCCTGAGTATGCCATCAGCACCGATAAAGCCATCTGGTTGCCCATATAGATAACCAGGACACTTGTAAACCCGCAAGCTCTCATCTACTGCAAAGCTGTTCTCGAAATAGCTCATACAGGGGCCAATGATAAACTTCTTGCCGACTTTGAACCCCGCCTTAACCGCATATCGATACTGATCAACAATGGCTGACAAAATGCCTGTTTCGACATTATCCGTTCGTCCAGCAAGAATTGCCTGCTGAGATGGGAAAATCGGCGAAAAATCTATACTACCAAGCTTTCGGTGTAGTCCTTCTGTTTCCAGAATTGCAAGTAACTCATGTACCAGATGGAGATTACCTTGATCCACGTTGACACGTAGGCTAACTGACATGTTTGGACTCTTAGTACACTCTATTAAATTCGCAAACACATCTTGAAAACTCTCTGTTCCATTTGCGTAAGGACGCCGTCTGTCATGGACACGTGCAGGACCATCGATGGTTATCTGTGTAGAATCGATATATGGTGTTAGTTCTAGTATTTTATCCTTATTCATCAACGAACCATTGGTAATAAGATCTATCTTGACCTTAATGTCATTTTTCTGTAAGGATTTTAGGTCTTTTACAGCTCGTATCAAGACACGATAGTTTACAAGTGGTTCGCCGCCAAATAGAACGACTTCGATGTTCTTCGTCTTTTTACTAGAGACATGGTCTTTTACGAAAGAAAGTAACCTTATCCAATTCTCTTCGGATAAGTTTCCTCCTGCATTCCTTAAATCTTGATAGCAATAGCTGCAGCGAAAATTACACCTCGAGGAAAACCCAATAAACATCGCTAATGTGTCTTTTTCAAACCTTCTTTTCATAAAGGAATACCGCATGTGACTTACCTCATCACGATCTTCATCAACCAATACATTAGCACCATGCAGTGCTTCCCTCTCTTCAGTTGTACAAACGGTTTCGCTGCCCTTCATCAACAAAGTGACCAATTCTCTGCTAAGGATGACTATGCTCCTACTGAATGTGTTAAACACAATAAGACTATCTTTATCATCCATAGGCACTTCAATATTGTAACGTGAGTATTTCATGAAAGCGCCCCTTACCCCAAACTAGCAGCCTGTGCGCAAAAGCTCTTTGTCAGTCCTACTTGAAAGCGAGTCCGAGATCCTAAGAGACCTGCAAAAGTAGCCTTGCCCACAAAATTCACAACAAAAAACATTCTAGTCGTTTAGGCATGTAATCACCAAACAAAACGGTCTATTGCCACATTCCCGTTTCCCCACAGAGAGTGCTCACAGGAATATCCACACAGGCTGCTATCAGCGACCGAAGCGGTAAACTCGCCTCCTAACTATTGCTAGTGTGTGAGTTTAACCGTCTGAGATTTTAACTGGATTGCAGAAATAGCCGCAGAAATTCGGCTCTTCCACACCCGCTGAACCCTTTTCCAAAACCTGTACTCTCTTTGATACGCGCACCATAGGAACTCACCTCCTCGTTAGATTGTTCAACCCTTCGTATCTTAACATAGCATGATGGAAAAGTCAAGAGCAAGGGTTGTCTCATACAAGATGAGCATGAATGGTGGTTCAGTTTCTCACCCAAGATGAGCATAAGCGGAGAAAAAGTGGCCAGACAAACACGTGGGTCGAATCATCTATCTGCGAGCAACGCACAGACAGATAGGAGGCATGATCCTAATGATGAAAGACGCGTCTGTGATGAGCATGGAAGAGTTGCAGGTCTTCCTTTAATTCAAGTGCTGGCCTGAAGTTCAACGGTTACTCCCGCCCCGAGACTTACGCTTGTATAGAGAAGACACTGCGTCAATACAAGTATCTTGCCCGCCCTCGTGCTGAGAAA
>CAZKFV010000004.1:0-14532 GCA_964552295.1 uncultured Thermotogae bacterium
GAAGAAGCAGGTAAAATACTACAACCTCGACGCCATTATTGCCGTCGGTTACCGTGTAAACTCCAAGCGCGCCACCCAATTCCCCATTTGGGCGACCCATATCCTAAAAGAATACATCATCAAAGGCTTTGCCATGAACGATGACCGCCTGAAACAGGCAGAGCGGTGGGACTACTTTGATGAGTGCCTCGAACGTATTCGGGATATCCGAGCTTCAGAAAAACGGTTCTACCAGGAAATTCGGGGACACATACCTCATTTCCAATTGCAATAGATTAATAAAACAGGGAAATGAGGTATGTGTCCCCGGAATTTCCCTAAAAGAAGAGACCACCAAGACTTTTCTTATCCATTTTCCGCATCTAATAATCGTTTCACACCTCCTGGAGGTGGGCTGTGTTGCAGAGTGTCCCCACCATCACCATCTTGTGCGGCGGTGTGTCCGACACATTACTGTACTGCTAGGAAGCTCTTAGGCCGCTAAGCTCTTCTCAGCAAGGAAGATATATGTCATAATTACGCCAGTTGGTTGACAGGGACAATATGCCTGTCAAAAAGGAGGATCATCATGGCCGAGGCCGTGTTATGTGCCGTTCCCATCAAGACTGTTAAGCTTTTTGGCATTCCTAAATCTTTTGCACTGGTTCTGACGAACCAGCGGACTATTCTTATATCCCTCACAAGCGATATGCTTAAGCAAGCCGCAATTGATGCCCGCGACGATGCCGCAGCTGAGGGTAAGGGATTCATGGGCAAATGGGCTGCTCAGATGAAGGCCACGCTTGGCTACACATCTCGCTTCCTGGATATGGATCCCGAAGAGATTCTAAGTCAATACCCCAAACACGAGGTAATACCAAACGACAACATCTCCAAGGTTCGTATCAAAACCAGGCAGGACTCTGATGGTGACATAACAAAGTGGCTCCTGATGCTATATACGCCTGTAGGCAAGTCCAAGTACGAGTTGCAATCCCGCACCAAGGACGTACTCAACGCGTTCAAGCAAGCCTACGGCAACCGGTTTAAAGGATAACATTACTTGCTGCTTTGCTTCGATCGCTAGAATCGGAATCCGGAAAATCCGGTTACACATACCGTGTTTCGAACTGCTCGAATAATCTGCAAGTTCAACCATAGAGGAGAAGCCATCAGTGAATACGGCTTATCTGTTCTTCTGTGATAGGATCGTTTCACGCCTTTAGCTAGCCTGTTGTTCTTCTGAGCGCCAATAACGTGCGGTGCAGTGGCGTGTGGGCCAAATAGATGTGCCCTCTCAAACGACGATCTTATTTGCCACATAAATGAGGTACGTGTCCCCGGATTAAGGATACAGCTCAGGAAGATAAGAACCCGCCATCAACTGGGATAATGGCTCCATGTACGTAGCTTGCAAGATCGCTTGCAAGCACTAAGGCCATTCGCGCTACTTCGTCTGGTCTTCCCAGTCGCCCTGCGGGTAACTGCTTAATGTATTCAATCCCTGTCTTCAAAACACCCAGCTTGTGTTCAAATATTTGTCTGCCAACCGCAGTGGCTCCGGCAGGTAGTATCCCGCCGGGGACAATGGCATTGATTCTGAACCCACGCTTAGCATGTTTTTGGGCCAAGGCCCTGGTTAACGCAATCACGCCAGCCTTGCTAACGCTATAGTGAGATAACTCCTCTTTGGATGGCCGAATGGCGTCAGTCGAACCGATGTTGATGATTATTCCTCCTTGCTTCATCCGTCTGCCGATCATCTGTTGGCACATCCAATAAACAGAATCAAGATTTGTCTGCATAACATGCCGATAGAACGCTTCATCTACGTCGATGAAGCGCTTGAAAGGATAGATGCCGGCGTTGTTAACCAGTATTTCCGGCTCATTCCCATTCAGATTTGCCCACAGTCGATCGATTGTGGTCCTATCCGACAAATCTGCCAGGTGGGAATTGACTTTAACTCCCAAACCGCTCAATTCGCGCTCGGTTACAGCCAGGTTGTCGCCATTGATATCAACAAGCGATAGGCTCGCCCCTGCTTCGGCGAATCGATAAGCAATTGCTTTGCCGATCCCCGCAGCTGAGCCGGTGATCAGGGCGTGCTTGCCCTCAAGCGAAATAAGTTGGTCTATTCTCGGCAATGTCCTCATATTGCTCTAGTTGCACATTGTAAGCTAAAGCAGATTGTTTCTCCCAAAACCGTTGCGTGATAAACCTCATTTCTAAAAATGCATGAGAAGCATTGCCCAAATTAGGAGAGATATCTTTGTACAGGCTTTTGGAAGGAGCTCTTACTACAGCTTCAGGTAAGATACCACCGCTAGCTTCATCTTGCCGGTATTCTTATCGCATGATGGTTTCATGCCTGGAATTCCATGGATTATTGTGGTAGCGCTGCACATTTGCTACTCCTTTTCTTTGCCTTGCTGGGCAAACACGTGTAAAAAGTACATGTTTCAATGGGGGCATTCAAAATATGACTCGAAAATTAGTACTGCTTTTGATTGTTCTGGTGTTGATTCTTTCCTCCTGGCTCACAGGTTCTGGAGAGGGCTGCGGCATATCCCAGGCTATTTCTGTAAAACCGATTTCCAATTGGCTGCTCTACCCATGGGAATTCATCAGAGTGATGTGGAATTGGGCATTAAAGGATAAGTATACAACCGCACCGGAGTGTGCGGATTTCATCCGATACTCCCCTGTGGATACCTCGGCGCCAATCGCGCATGTGCCGATCCCTCAGCATCCGTTTATGGCGCCAAACTGGGGTAATAACATGCACTGTGATAGCTACATCAGCGATGCCTATGAGGCCAGTGGCCCGCTTGGACTGGAGCCTCAGGTCATTTCGAGGACTCAAGGCTTCGGAGGATATGGAACGATCGCCTACGATAGTTCGGGCCGGCTTGTTGCCGTTTACAGCAATGGCAGAGGCTTCCAGCTTGAACTCATGGATCCCTACACGCTGGAGGAATTGGCGTCCTACGATCTTCCCCCTCGCCCTTGGTACTGGATTTTGCAGGGCATTATGCCGTGGGAGTACATCGGCGCTGGAATGTACTTCTACCTTGACGATCGTGATCGGGCAATCGTGCCAACCACTGCTAACACAGTGCAAGTAGTCAAGGTGCCAAATTCAGGGGGAGCTTTCGAGTTAATACGCGAATACGACCTTGATGAGTACGTCGTGCCGATGCGTTGGCCAAACAGAGATAGCGTGGCCTGGGTGTTGCCGGATTGGAGTGGAGAATACTACTGGTACGCCACGACTGGAGGGATGGTCGGTACTGTGAATGTAGACTCCGGTGAAGTCCGTACCATACGCCTTGAGGGTGAGGTAATCGAGAATTCTTTCGCTGTCGCCGAGGATGGTGCCTACATTCTTTCCGATTACGCCCTCTACCGCCTCAGCCAAGATGGCAACGGAGGCATCACAGTTGATTGGCAAGTATCGTATGATCGCGGTCCCGGAAAGAAACCGGGACATATCACTCGAGGTTCAGGAACGTCGGTAACGCTTATTGGAGGCCTGGATGGGTTAGTGGTTATCACTGACAATGCCGAGCCTAAGATCAACTTGCTCTTTGTGAAGCGTGGCAATGGCAAGGCGGTATGCAGCGTTCCTGTGTTTACGGAAGGTAAGAGCGGTACGGATGTCAGCGTGGCATGCTTCGAGCACGCTGATGAGACCGGACAAGGCACGGGCGTTTACTCGGTGTTGGTTGAAAACAACTGGGGACATCACTTGTTTCCTCGATCTCGTCCTGAGCCAGGTCTAACTCGTGTTGACGTAGTGAGAAATGACAATGGAAGCTATCACTGTGAAGAGATCTGGGCCAGTAATGAGAAGAGCATCGGTGTCTTCAAGCTATCACTTGGAAACGGTTTAGCATACATGTATTGGCAAAGCGAGTCCTGCCCGATTACAAAGTGGTACTTCACTGCTGTGGATTTCAAAACTGGGAAAACGGTGTATAGAAAACTTGTTGGCACAGGCCTGGGTTACAACAACTGGGCTGGGGCGCTCTTTCTCCACCCGGACGGCGGAATTGCCTATTCTACGACTATCTTTGGCCTGGTGATGATCCGGGATGATCGTTGATGTCGGCCAAGTAAGAACCAAATGGAGGACAAGAAGACAAGTGATATTAGCATGACGCGCACCAAACGGCCCTCAAATGCCGAGCATCCAGTCGCCCTAGGCTCGTTTAGCAGTTGGTTGAAACTAATAGCTGATGGAAGGGGGGTAGATAAGGAGTACATCCCACGCGTGCTTTTTGTCTGCCTGACTACTATGTTGACCAGCCCGCTCAGGCTTTGGGAAAGGATCCGATACTGTAAAAGCATACAAGCTACGTCGATTCATCCTGCGCCGATTTTCATCATCGGTCACTGGCGGGGCGGCACGACGCATCTACATAACCTTCTATGTCAGGACGAGAATTTCGGTTCTTTGACAACGTTCCAAGCTATGGCGCCGGGTTTCTGCCTTGTCGGCAATGGCTCAATCAAGCGGTTAATAGCCAAGCAGGCAAACGCACGTTATCCCACTCGACTGATCGACAATATCCCGCTTTCCTTTGATGCACCGCAAGAGGACGAGTTTGCTCTTGCCAGCCTGTCGCCCGCCTCCTTCCTGCACGCGTTCTCGTTTCCGCGACAAGCAGAGTATTTCTTCAAGCGGTATGTCTTGTTTGATGACATTTCCGAATCAGCCCTCGCCAAATGGATTGACACGTACATGGCGCTATTACGTAAGGCCACACTAGCAAGTGGAGGCAAGCGATTGGTGGTGAAGAACTGCGCGAACACTGCTCGCATCAAGACATTGCTTGAACTCTTTCCCGATGCCAAGTTCATCCATATCTATAGAAATCCCTATGATGTCTTCCTCTCCACGCTGCATCTATATGAGACAGTACTTCCAAGATCTCAATTGCAAAATATTGAACTGGAGCAAATCGAATGCACCATCTTGAAGTTCTACAGCCAACTTATGCGAAGGTTCCTCGCCGATAGGTTTCTTATCCCAAAGGGCAATTTGGTAGAGGTAAGATTTGAGGATTTGGAGGCGTCACCGTTGGCCCAGTTGCGTCATGTATATGATGGGTTAGATTTGTCCGGATTTGCCGATGCACAATCTTATTTCCGTTCGTACATAAACTCTGTTACAGAATACAAGAAAAACACTTACCAATTAGACGAAAGTGTAATCGAGAAAGTGAACCGGCACTGGCAGTTTGCCTTTGATGAGTGGGGTTACGATCGCTTGTAGCCGCACTCCGGTCCCGAATGGTGCCTACCGTATCTTTGTCAGTCGGTTAGGTCGCGCAGTTGCTTTTGCAGTCTCTCGGCTGCAATCTTGGCCTGCCGGTTCCAGAACGGCCAGTCGCCAACATCGCTTTCCAGGACGAGCGCTGTCTCACGTTCGATTAGCTCGGCGTCACGCACGCCCGTCAGGGAGCCAAATGTGTTATACGTAAAGCCCCAATATTCGGCAAGGATGATTCTATTGTTCAGATAAGTTGAGTCCATTAGAATTGACTCCTCGACCAATGCCAAGCCGGCTTCGTCGTCGCCACCCATTGGTCCTGGCACCATGATTAAAAGCGAACCCAACGCACTGACAGCGCTTCCACCCCAGAAGGCTGGATCCAACTCGACACAGCGGGCAAAGAGGGCCATCACTGAACCTTGCTGAAGCAGTCCCTGAAGAGGATTCATCCCGCACAACATACCCCAATTGTTGGCTGTCCAATGAAGCGCTGGGGTGTCGGTAACATACGACAGGGCCTCTTTAAATCCGCTCGACTCGTGGGCCGCAAACTCATCGTTCAAACGTAGGCTCTGAAACCCGTAAGCCTTGCCCCGGGTGAAGAGCTTCTTATCCTCCGGCGTGTTCCCCTCGGTGAACATAGCGGCCTCGTAGCATAGCTGCGACAGTCGATTAAGAACATACGCCTGTGACCAGGCCGATAGAGTGTCCAAATCCGGCAGAATCATCTCGTATAGTGCAATCGCTTGATTCATGCTCTCTAGAAGATACCGTTTAGTGTAGGCCATATCAGCCTGGGCAATAAGATCAGTCGGGCAATCTGTTCCCAGGGCAGTTACGAATCCAGCAGAGAAGACCAGTATGGTAACCAGAAAAAGCATAGCCAGACGCAATAAGCTAATCATAAATTGTCTCCTTCCTGTCATACGGATAAGTCATTATCACTCGCTAACAACCTGTTGCCAAGGGGAATCGAAAATCGGGGGACACATACCTTAATTCGAAATGCCTAGCTAATCTCTGAGTACAATCACAGAGAAGAATCTACCGGTTAGTATAGCTTATCTCTTTTTGTGTAAGAAGATCATTTCATGCCTCTGATCAGTGTATTGTTTGCAAAGCATCTACAACATGTCACACAACAAGGCATCTTACAAATTTACGTATTCTTGCCAAACGAAGGCCGTGCTTCCCATGTAAATAAGGTATGCGTCCCCGCAATGCGCAAGATTGAATCATGGATTGAATGTCTCCTTTGTTAAGCTAGAAGGTCATCGTGCAAGAACCCAGTTTCAACACTGTAAGTCGACATTTCCTTCATTTGATCCTCACACTCACTGGTTAACATCAACCCTAAAGGTGAGACTGCAAAATGGGATTTGCGAAAAACGAAGGGAAGGCAAATAATAGAGATGACTATAAGTGACAAGCGCAGACAGGTTTCAGCAATAAGAATTGCTATATCGGCTATAATCATCGGCGCAGCATTGCTGCCATTAATTGCTGGCTGTAAGCCAAGGGCCACATACGGTGAGTACTCTGATCGCGGAGAGGTGACTATGAGCAACAGCATGGATCCACAGAAGAAGTCCCCTGAATCAGCTGAGGAGAAGGTGGCAGAAGCCATATTTTCAGGAGGATGTTTTTGGTGCATGGAGTCGATCTTTCAACCACTAATCGGCGTTATCGAAGTACTATCTGGTTACACCGGCGGCAGCATGGCCAACCCCACCTATGAACAGGTTTGTACTGGGACTACCGGCCATTTTGAATCCATCCTAGTAAGATACAATCCTGTGGAGATTTCCTATAAGAACTTACTTGATGCCTTTTGGCGAAACGTTGATCCCACAGATTCCGGTGGGCAGTTTTATGATCGGGGCAGCCAGTATCGCACAGCCATTTTCTATCTAAACGATGAGCAGAAAACGCTTGCTGAGCAATCGAAGGCTACGTTGGAGAATGGAGGCATATTCGATAGACCCATTGTCACACAGATACTGCCGGCACAGGAGTTCTACGTGGCCGAAGAATATCACCAAGACTACTTCGAGAAGAATGCTGCCCGTTTCAATTCCTATAAGGCAGCCTCTGGAAGAGAAGCATTCTCAAACAAGGCTTGGGAAGGACACGATGATTTCTCATTATTTCCAGAAGAAGATAGTCCTTGGATGCAATTCACAAAGCCGTCAGCAGAGAAATTGCGCGAGCAACTAACACCTCTTCAATACAGTGTTACACAGGAAAATGGCACTGAAATTCCCTTCCAAAACGAGTATTGGAATAATCACGAGGAAGGCATTTATGTCGACATTCTATCCGGCGAGCCCCTATTCAGCTCAACGGATAAGTTCGATTCCGGTACCGGCTGGCCAAGCTTCACTAAGCCACTTGAGCCAGGGAATATCGTTACACGCGAAGATAGAAGCATGGGCCATACAAGGGTGGAAGTCCGAAGCCGCTACGCGAATTCACATTTGGGCCACGTGTTTGAAGACGGTCCGCTACCTGCAGGAAAAAGATATTGCATTAACTCAGCAGCCCTCCTCTTTATACCTAAGGACAAGCTGGAAGAACAGGGCTATGAGGCATACTCAGCCGAATTTGACTGATACTCAAACAGGCTCTCTCAGGTACAAAAAACAGCTATTTCTCAACTAAATCAAGTCCTCCAATTGTTCTGCAAATAGCCCAACTATTTCATCACAGGACTCATCCCCATTGATACGTATCATCGTAAAGTAGGAATGTTCGATTTCTGGATCCGGTCGTCCCTGATCCTCCAGGGAAAATAGGCTAGACGAAGCACTTAGAGTATTCTGCTCGTCCTCCCAAAATAGCAACCCATGCATTCGGTCATCGGTTTCTATCGATCCCTTGTAGGATTTTCGGACTCTCTGCACAACATATGCCTCCCCAGATATCAAACCGACTATGCTTATCCGGGTAGTAACGCCAGGGTGATCATCCCTATCTTGATCGTACACCCTTGGATCATCAGCTGTAGTGGGCAGCAGATCATCCTCTGGATCGGATAGTCTGGCACCGTTTACAAGCACGAACCAAGGAACCTCCACCAAATGCCGGTCGCCTTCTTTGTAGATCCTACCGGGAATACTTCCCATAGTGATACTTGAAAAGAAAGATTCAGGAATTTCAACCTTGACTATTTCTGTACCCGTGTTAAGGAGCATTTTGCATATGATGAGGTCTTTCATGACAAAACGCACCCCATCTTGCTCGATTGTTACCGAACCCACAATGATCCCAGTTCTCTGGCGTTCCCCTGCCAGCGGTACGTGCCAGTAATCAGAGGCGATCTCCAGCAATGCCCAATGACCCTCTATATCGGGTGTGGCTCCCGCTACTACAATGCACGTAAAACAAACAAAAAGCAGCAAAACAATGAACTTCCTCATGGTGCCCCCTTCGTTACATGTATTGATTGTCCCTTCCACGTTCCCCTGCCCGTTAGATGCCAAAATGCTGATCGCACGGCTATCAACCATGATATTACGCTAACCAGAGGAAAGAGAACGGCAAGGATCAAGTTGATACGAAAACGCACTGCGGAGAATGCCCACAGGGCGGATGATAAAGACAGTGTAAGCAATGCAGGCAATATTATTTCCTGCCTTCCTACACCTGCGCTAGCATGCGTAAGAATAACTATGATTGGTTGCCAAGCCGTGTACAGAATATAAGTCCATACAAAAGCAAAAAGCCCCAGACGTCTCCCAAACACTGCGAATAAGTTCTTGGAAAGGCCGTTGATTGCGGTCCTTAATCCACTGTACATACGGCAACGAACTAGACTATCGCCAAAGCCAAGGCCCGCGCTCAAACCACTTGAAACAGCCAGCTTGCCAAGTTCTATGTCTTCTAAGACCCTGTCGCGCACCGATGCATGACCGCCAATCTTACGATATGCTTCTCTGCTAATCAGCACAAACTGACCTACTGTGGCCGTGATTCTGGCAATACCGAAAAGCCGCACCAAGATAAGGGGAAAGAAACTAGAGAGCGCCCAGGGAATAATGGAAACTACTAGAAGCTCGCCTAGTGTACGGGTGATTTGATGAGGTAATAGTGAGAGCAAGTCTAGATGCTTTCGCTCTAGCTCTGCCACAGCTGAGGAAACTGCTTTGGGCGAAAGCCGGACATCTGCGTCTAAGAAAATTAGCAATTCTCCATGAGCAGCCTTGGCTAGGTTATGACAAGCCCACGGCTTACCAAGCCAGCCGCAAGGTGGGCTTTCTTTATGGATTACCGACAGATGCTCATCATCGATTCTTTCCAAGACCCTACAAGTATTATCTTGGGATCCTTCTTCGTGCACGATCACCTCAAATTTGGGGTAGTCTTGCCCAAGAGCGCAAGCCACCACCTCGGCCGCGTTATCACCTTCATCGCGCATAGGAATTAGAATCGACACGAGGCTACTACCGCGCGAATCCTGGCTTTTGAGTCTGGGTATTCCCCATAGGTTAGAGATAGCTATAGCAAAAAGCACAACAAAAAACCCGACAAGCGACCACTCATGCTGGATTAGGAACGCCATAAAAAATCGCAACCTAGGTTCTTGCGGTGCGTGAAGGCCAGAAGAATCAGGTTCAGCCCCGCTGCTAACGTTAGGACTGGATCCCGAAAAAAGAGTCCCACGAAAATCAAAACCCCAGTACTCCCCACCATAACAGTGTAAGCATCAGAGATGCCCAATAGCTTGCCCAGTATGAATATCCCCCCCAGCACAGTGGGGACGTACCAGGTTGTAGCACCCGCCCATACGCCAAACGTCACCGCCACTGACTTGCCTCCTCGGAACCGCAACCATGGAGAGAAGGCATGTCCCAAAGGCGGGGTTAGTATAACTGGCACCAGCCCCCATCCGGATATCCCTGCCCAAACCGCCATTGATACGGGAAGCGCTCCTTTAAGGAAGTCAAGAAGCAAAGCCGCTATACCAATCTTGGGCCCACAGGCCCGCCAGGCATTTGTCGCCCCCGGATTCCCATCAGCTATCTTGACGATGTCTTTGCCACATAACCTGGCCAGCACAACCGAGAAGGGGAACGAACCAAGGACAAAGCCAACAACCGAAAAGCCAAAACTCACCATGGGATCAGCCTCTACTTCCACCGTAGCGCTAATTGGCTAACAATCAAATAGCTCACCCACCAGGTAGCGGGCTTCTTAGCTCGAACATCCATTCACCTTGATAGCTTATCAGCATTACAAGTCGCTGGGGGCGCGGTCCCAAGAAATAACTTCCTCAATAGGTTTCCTGTCCCTTGGGCCAAACTCAGACTCTTTATGTTTTTCGGAGAGCTTATCCGCGTTTCCCAAATAGGCAACAATGACTAAAGTGATTAACACGTAGTCATCTGGTATCTTGAGGATCTCTCTGACTTTGACAGGATCATAACCAGCAATCGGATGGGCCACCAATCCCATTTGAGTGGCCTGCAACATGAGGTTTCCAACTGCCATGCCACAGCCAAACAAGTAGTAATCACGACGGTCCGAAAGCTGACAATCCATCTCCGGTTTAGAAAAGACCCCGATAATTGCAGGAGCAGGTCCTGTCCAGTAGTTCCCTCCTGGCATTGCTTTCTTAACTTCGGCAAGCATATTTCTGTCTTCAATGGGTACAAAGCGCCAAGGCTGACTATTAAAGCAAGATGGAGCCAGATGAGCTGCCTTGAGTAAGGTTAGTAAAGAGTCATGGCTAACTGGGGCCCCGCTTAGCCCACGTTTGGCCCGCCGACAGACAATAAGCGGATTGACTTCATTATCTGCCTTATATAGGGCGGAGAGCTTCTCCAGAACCTCTGACGCGTGACCATCAACCTTCACATGCTTCCACTCTGCGCGCACTACACCACTTCGATCAATAAGGAATGTGGAGCGAAGTATCCCTCCATTTTCTTTAATTGCCCCAAACTCGCGGGCCATAGTCTTATCACTATCGGAAAGCATAGTTACCTTGATAGCCTTTTGTCTTGCAAATTCAGCCTGCACTTGGGGCTTGTCTGGGGAAACGCCAATAACATCAGCATCCAAATCATGAAACTGAGACAACAGGCTTGTAAAATCCTTGGCCTCACGTGTACAACCAGAAGTGTTTGCCTTGGGGAAAAAGTAAAGCACCAGGTAATGCCCGCATAAGCTGCCAATATTTTCCTCTTGTTCGTTCTGTGACAAGAGCGTGAATCCAGGAATCTTCTCGAATAGCAAGTTGACCTCCTCCTAAAAAAGAAATACGGGCGTCTGTTTAGGATGACAGACACCCGTTACGTGCAACATGCATTGCAGGCCTGTGCTTCTACAATTATATGGCATTTCTACCTGCTATAACTTGATGGAGCTCTCCCATAATCCATGGATATTGCAGTACTCGACAGCCACCAATTCAGAGAAATCTTCCGTATTCACATGCAGACTTACTATGGGCTGACCATAGGTTGGTCCAAGACCAAAGGTGGCAATGTGTACCGCAAGACCCGACTTCACGCCAAACAAGCTGATCCACTTTATATGGTGTTCGATAGTGTTGGGATGAGGAACTTCCTTTCCTACTGTTATTCTAACAACCTTCCCTCCACAATCGGGGCAATCCGACAGCTCTATAACTGGAACATGCTTTTCCTTTCCTTCTTGTGCTTCGGTCTTTATCAGATCGCCTAGTTTCATCTGTCACCTCCTATTTCCTAACTTCCTCCAGGTCCTCCAGAAGTGACTGGAAGTCCTCTTCGTGGTCCACCTCATCTTGGATAATGGAAAGGGCCGTTTGATAGGTTATAGGATCAGCATCCTTTGTGACTTCCATCAAGTGTTTATAGATCTTAATTGCACATTGTTCTCCCTCCACACCCTGCTGTATGATCACTCTTACGTTAGGATCAGTCGGGTTAAGGTACTTACAGTTAGCTAACTTGTCCCAGTCATTAGGATTCGTGATTGGCGTCCCACCAAGCTGTATTATGCGATCAGCAAGCATCTGGGCGTGCCGTTGCTCATCAGCAGCATGCTGTGTCAACTCAGCAATCGCAGCCTCTTTCATGGGTCCCTTTACAATCAATGCGCCAACCCAGTACTGATAATAGGCTAGCCATTCATCAGCAAACGCCTTGTTCAGCAGCTTCAACAACTCATCAACATCCATTCCTACAATAGCTCGACCTTGTGTACCCATATCAAACCTCCTTTAGAATTCTCTGAACATCCGCCGCGGAGCGCTACAGATCGGGCACTTCTCCGGGGAATCTTTCTCTATAGTGTAGCCACATACCGGACAAATGTATACACTTCCCATTGCTACATCCTTTCCCTCCTTAGCCTTCTCTTTGGCTTGCTTGTACATCTCAGCATGGATTTTCTCGGCCTCAAGCGCGTAATGTGTACTTCGTACAGCCCCTTCCTCTCCCTGCAATTCAGCAACCTTCTTGTAAGCCGGGTACATCTCCTCAACCTCGTAGGTTTCCCCATCTATACAGGTCTGCAGATTGCCCGATGAATCCTTGATCTCTCCCAGCTCTCGATAATGATTGGTAGCGTGCACCTGTTCTGCGTAAGCAATGGCCCGAAATAAGCGCGCCAGGTTAACCTTGCCTTCTTTTTCCGCCTGATCAGCGAAGATAAGATAGCGCATATGAGCCTGCGATTCGCCAGAAAAGGCTTGCTTTAGATTATCTTCTGTCATTGGCCTCATGCTGCTCCTCCTATACTGCCCTAATCTCCTAGCATGTCCCCTATGTCGGGTCCTTTCATAATACATACTTCTTCTTGTGGGCGTTCCAGGTAGTCCTGACTTAATGAGAGCATCAACATCTATGCACCCTTTTTGCCCCAGCGCATTTGTGCAAGCCGCTTTTTGAATTCTTGTTGTTCCAGCCATGGAAGCTCGGCAAGAGGCCTCTTATCCACTTCTTTGTGGTAACTTGACCCAAATACCTCACGCCTAGGCCCCCTGTAGATCACCCCAATGGGAAGCGGATAATCTGGTAGAAGGGCTTTTTCCAGTGCGTCTGACTGGTTATGTGGATCGTATTCTGAAGGAAGTTCGACAACACGGCCTTCCCACCAGTCTTTCCATTTCGAGCCATGTTCTCCCCAGGTTATGCACGGCTGCAATGTCTCCACAAGAGAAAAACCAGGAGTCCTTATAGCCTGAACAATCAGATCAACTAGAGTTTCTGTATCACCCGCGTAACCCCGCGCAACAAACGGCGCGCGGTGGGTAATCGCCGTAGCCAAACCTTGGATAGGCTGCGCCTCTACACCGGAAAATTGGAGTCTAGTACGGGTTCCGATAGGGGTTGTCGGCGAGGCCTGTCCTTTGGTAAGGGCATATATGCGGTTGTCATGTATGATCACCGTGATATCCGGGTTTCTACGAAGGGCATGAATGAAATGATTCCCTCCTTCCCCGTAGCAATCTCCATCTCCAGTGGTAACGATTGTAGTAAGGCCTGGGTTGGCAAGCGCGATTCCAGTTGCGGCAGGAATAGCTCTTCCATGAAGCCCATTGAAGAAGTTCGCTTTAATGTAGTGTGGAAGCTTAGCTGCTTGCCCAATCCCTGACACCAAACAAACCTGGTGTGGATATTTGTCAAGGCTAGCGAGGGCTTTCTTAATGGCCATCAATACAGCAAAGTTCGAACAGCCTGGGCACCACTGGTTCTCAGCTTCAGATCGATAAATGTTGGTATCAAGCATCTATCCTCCCTTCAAGCCAGTCTACGGTTATTGGTAAGCCATCTGTCCGGCTGATCGTTGCGTCTATCATGATTCCGTATTCCATTCTCAGAAGACAAGCAAGCTGTCCAAAAGAGTTTCCTTCCACTGTTATGTACTTGGGACCCTCAGGAAAACCATGCTTAGGAAGAGGCCACAGTTCGGTAAAGTGAATCGCCCCAACGCGCTTTCCACGATCTCGAAGTCGATCTACTACCTGATAAACTGCCCCGCGCGTTGAACCCCAGGAGACTAACAAGGTATCTGCATCCGAGACACGGTACTCTTGTGGAAGAGCTATTTCTTTCTTGAGCTCTCTCAGCTTGGTCATTCTCTTGGCTACCATCCCTTGACGAATCTCGTTCAAGTTCTCGCTGATATGCCCCATCTCGTCGTGCTCATCACTATCTACACTCACCAGATGCTCTGATTGTCCCGGATAAAGGCGGGGTGAAATTCCATCTTCAGTAAACAGGTATCTACGATATTGTTGTATTAAGCTAGGATCAGCAAAGGGCTTCGTTCTAGATAAATGC
>CAZKFV010000005.1:0-8067 GCA_964552295.1 uncultured Thermotogae bacterium
CTGGGATCCGGAATCCGGAGAGGCGCAATGTGGACTGGTAGGCAAGGCGTTGGAAAACCTAATTGAGTTGAAGGGAGTTATACTGGTGCTACTAATGCGATAACTGATGTCCCAGCGCCGAAGGAGTATATGGTGCATGACACGAACGAGGAGATGACAGATGACACATAAACTAAGCGAGGGAAGAGTTGCAGAGATGCGTGGGGGGGCGACAGCGAACGGTGGAACGAGGGTCTGTGGGCCCCATCACCGGCATGACAGGGCTTGGCGCTGCTCCATAGTAGTGTTTCTGAGGAGAACGCCTGTGGTACTAATCATTCTAGTTGTCTTATTCGCGATCTGTGTTACTGCCGAAGTTGTCAGCTTTCCTGACCCGAACCTTGAAATCACCATACGTGAAGCCATCGGCAAGCCAACAGGGGATATTCTCCAGTCAGATCTTGTGGGGTTGACATACTTGGATGCAAACGAACGGAGTATTTCTGATCTTACAGGCATCGAGCACTGTCTTGATCTTGCGGAGCTCTATCTGGCGTCCAACCATATCACGAACGTCACACCGCTTGTAGGCTTGACCCAGCTTACGCGACTTGATCTATACCACAACCAAATCACTGACCTGACGCCACTTGGAGGCTTGACCCAGCTCACGCGGCTCTATCTGCGGGGCAACCAAATCACTGACTTGACGCCACTTGGAGGTTTGACTCAGCTCACGCAGCTCACTTTGCGGAGCAACAAGATTACCGACCTCACCCCACTGGCAGGACTCACCGCGCTTGATTATCTCACCCTGGGGTATAACCAGATCGTAGACATCACTGCGCTGGCCGGGTTGACCCAGCTCACGCGGCTCCAGCTGCAAGACAACCAGATCGTGGACATCACCCCACTGGCCGGGTTGACCAACCTCATATTGCTTGACCTGCCTGGCAATCAGATTGTGGACATCACTGCGCTGGTCGGGTTGACCAACCTTATGCAGCTCTATCTGCAATACAACCAGATCGTGGAGATCGCTGCGCTGGCCGGGTTGACCAACCTCACGTGGCTTGACATGCCCGGCAATCAGATCGTGGACATCACTGCACTGGCTGGCTTGACCAACCTTATGCATCTCTATCTGCAAGACAACCAGATCGTGGACATCACCCCACTGGCCGGGTTGACCAACCTCATATTGCTTGACCTGCCTGGCAATCAGATCGTGGACATCACTGCTTTGGCCGGGCTGACTAACCTTATGCAGCTCTATCTGCAGAACAACCAGATCGTGGAGATCGCTGCGCTGGCCGAGTTGGCCAACCTCACGTGGCTTGATCTGCCCGGCAACCATATTACCGACCTCACCCCACTGGCCGGGTTGACCCAGCTCACGCGGCTCTATCTGGGGGAAAACCAGATTGTGGATGTCACTCCGCTGATCGATAACACAGGGATCGACAGCGGTGACTATCTTGACATTCGCTGGAACTACCTGGACCTTACGCCTGGATCTATCGATATGCTGAAGATTAATACCCTTCAGGGAAGGGGGGTTTCCGTAGATTACGATCCGCAGCGGTGGACTCCAGCCGTATTCCGCGTAGATGCCGACGGCAATGTCCTGGCCGATGGTTCGTTCTACGGACAGAATTTCCTCGCTGGTGCAGCCGACGTTGCTGAATGGGTATCCGTTAGTGAATCAGTAGAGTCAGGCGATGTGCTAGAGCTGGATCCAGATAATCCTGGGCAATATCGCAAATCCCGTGGACCGTGTTCAACCTTGATGGCCGGTGTTGTCTCTACCAATCCCGGCTTCATCCTCGGTTCTTCCCATAACTCTTCACCCATCACTCCTCACGCGCAAGCTTTGCTTGCGCTTGTTGGCATTGTCCCGGTAAAGGTTACTGGCGAAGGAGGACCAATTGAGCCAGGCGATACATTAGTTTCTTCTTCAACGCCTGGTTACGCAATGCGCTGGGATAGTAATCTGGAACATGCCACTTGTGCGTTTGTGGGAAAGGCCCTAGAAGGGCTTGAAAACGGCGAGGGCATCATTCAGGTGTTGTTGATGAAGTAAGCGCTTAAAGATAGCCCAGTTTGTGCAGTCTGTCCCGAATTATGGCTATTTCCTTTTCCGTCAACCCTGTGAGATCTTCGCTTGCTGGCTGAGTATGTTCAGCCATCAGGTCTCGCAGCACGTATACCACAAACTCGTTCACACTGCGGTAGCTGGAGCCTTTTATTACTACCTTCAGCTTCTCGTAAAGCGGGCGCGGTATCTTAAGAGTTACTCTATCTTCAGCCATAGTCCATTTGTAGTATAACACTCGTTAGGCAATCGGCAAATCTGCTTGCAAATCGTTAACTATAAGAATATACTGGCGGTACTCTATATGGGCTACATTATGAGTACAATCAAACTCTAACAGGCAAGAATGACGGTGAAGAAACCAGTTCAATCAGAAGATTCTATTCAAAGCATACCGATGGAAGTGACTATATGGATGCCACAGTGATCCTCCTTCTTCTAGGCGGGCTGTTGGGTGAGCTTCTTGACTCGTCGCTTGGCATGCTCTACGGCACTATTCTATCGCCCGTGCTGATTATCGCTGGTTATGATCCGTTGGTAGTAGTGCCATCTATTTTGCTCACCCAGGCGATAGCCGGCCTTGTTGCTGCCGTTGGCCACCATCGGTTACGCAATGCCAGCTTTAGTATCAACAGCGGACCTCTCAACAGCTGGGAAAATTACGGCATCATACTTAACCTTAAGAAAATGATTACTAGAGACTCTAAGGTTGTCATAGTAGTTTCAAGCCTTGGTGTTATGGCTTCCATCATCGCTGCATTTATCGCTACCACCATCCCTAAGGAAGCCCTCAGCACCTACATCGGCTTATTAGTAGTGGCTATGGGAACAATTCTCGTTTTGCCAAGCGCATTTAGGTTTTCCTGGAAGAAGATACTTGGTATCGGGGCCCTCAGTGCGTTTAACAAGGGGCTATCAGGCGGTGGATTTGGACCCGTAGTAACCGCTGGCCAGATGATCTCTGGCCGGTCCAGCAAGAGCGCAATCGGAGCGACCACGCTTTCAGAGGCGCCGATCTGCATTGCTGGATTTCTCATTTACATATTGCGAAACGGGATGTCAACTTGGGATCTGGTGATATTTTTGGGAATTGGAGCCATTATTGGAGCCCTTATCGGCCCGCATATCACAGCCAAAATAAAATCCGAGAGAAAAATGAGAGTTGGTTTAGGGGTTATGGTGATAAGCCTCGGAATATGGACTCTGGCAAAGACATGGCTAATGTAGGCGGCAATCAGTTGCCTGCCAATAATAAAAGGCGCTGAATTAAGACAAGACTAAGGAAAATCTGGGAGGTATTTAGTGATTGAAACGAAGTTGATCTCGCCTTATGGCGGCAAGTTAGTGGATTTGGTTGTCCCTTCTGGCAAGGTAGATGAATTAAAGAAATACGCTTCCGAGCTCCCATCAATTCAGATTTCGGAGAGGGTCGTATGCGATCTAGAACTTCTGGCTACAGGAGCATTCTCGCCTGTTGATAGATTCATGGGACAGAATGACTATCAGCACGTGCTGGATGAAATGCGCTTAGCAAATGGGCAGTTGTTCCCCATTCCGATAACTTTACCGGTAGAACCAAGCCCTGAGCTCAAACTGGGCCAAGACTTAGCCATCCGCAACGCCAAGAATGAGCTTCTGGCAGTGATAACAATCGAAGAAATGTATGAGTGGAACAAAGATGAGATGGCCCAAAAGGTCTTGGGTACGCTAGATCTTCATCACCCGCTAGTTGCAGAGATGTCGCGCTGGGGATCTATCAACGTCTCTGGACCGCTGCGCGTACTAGACCTACCAAGGCACTACGATTTTCAGGACTTGCGACTTACTCCTGCACAAACCAGAAAGCATCTGTCTGCGGCTGGCCATGAAAACGTGGTAGCCTTCCAAACACGCAACCCCATGCACCGAGCACACGAGGAGCTGACCAAACGGGCGATCGAATCTGTAGACGGAACATTGCTTCTGCATCCCGTGGTAGGAATGACAAAGCCAGGGGATGTGGACTACTTCACGCGAGTTAGAACCTACAGGGCTCTAGTCAGCGGATACTACGATCCTAACCGAGTTACATTGAGTCTTTTGCCCCTTGCGATGCGTATGGCCGGCCCGCGGGAGGCATTGTGGCACATGATAATCCGCCGCAACTATGGGGCCAATCATCTTATTGTTGGAAGAGACCACGCTGGCCCGGGGAACGATTCCACAGGCGTGCCATTCTACGGCCCGTACGATGCTCAACAGATGGCAGAAAAGTATAGCGATGAGATCGGAGTAAAGGTCGTGCCATTCACTATGCTTGTATATCTTCCAGATGAGGATCGTTACGAAGAAGCTACCAAGGTACCTGCAGATACGCAAACGGCTTCTATTTCTGGCACACAAGTCCGAGAGCAATACCTGAGCAACGGTGAGACATTACCCAAGTGGTTCACTCGCCCTGAAGTTGCTGAAATATTGGGTGACAGCTATCCCCCGCGGCACAAGCGAGGTGTATGCATATGGTTCACCGGTTTAAGTGGCTCAGGAAAATCTACCACAGCCGAAATCCTAACACAGCAGCTGATGGAGCACGGACGCCAGGTAACAGTACTGGACGGCGATGTAGTCCGCACTCATCTTTCCAAAGGTCTAGGATTCAGCAAAGAAGATAGAGACATCAACATCCGGCGCATTGGGTTCGTTGCTTCCGAGATAGTGCGACATGGAGGCACGGCTGTATGCGCAGCGGTAAGCCCATACCGTGCTACCAGGGGTGATGTGCGACGTATGACTGGGGAGGATCAATTTGTAGAGGTCTTTGTAGATACCCCGCTAGATGTTTGTGAACAAAGGGATCACAAAGGCCTATATGCCAAGGCTCGTCGGGGGGAGATCAAAGGATTCACCGGAATAGACGACCCGTACGAGGCACCTGTTTATCCGGAGATAAAACTGGACACCGTAAACAAAACCCCTGAGGAAAATACGGAGATGATACTAGACTACCTGATGAAGCAGGGGTTTATTAAACCGCCAAGGAATGAATAGTTCCGGATAAGTCTTGGGTGGTGTGTGCAGCTCGCCTGCCTACGCACGCTTGCGTGCCTGCCTACTGCAGGTAGACAGGTAGACGCAGACAGGCCTGCCAAGTTAAGATCTAAACAAGGAGAAACATGGATTACGACGACATTCTAGCGCGCATCAACCAGGGGCTGAGCGCAGCAACAGACATTTTTCAAGATTTCACCCCTGGCGAAGTAGAAGTAGAGACCAAGCAAGGTGGTGACCCCGTCACCGAGGCCGACAGAGCCGTAGATACAGCGCTACGTGAACTCTTGCCCCGAAATGGTGAGGGTTGGCTTTCCGAAGAGACGGTTGACGATCTAAAACGGCTGGACAAGGAGCATGTGTGGATCGTTGACCCGCTGGATGGCACAAAGGAATTTATAGCCGGTATTCCGGAATGGTCTGTGTCCATAGCCTATGCGGTGGCTGGACAAGTCGTGGCTGCTGGCATCTGCAACCCTATTACCAAACAACGATTCCTTGCCTGCAAACAAGGAGGGGTCAAGCTAAATGATAATCCGGCGGGTATAGGACGTCGCAAAACCCTTAACGGAGCAAGAATCCTTGCCAGTCGTAGCGAGGTAAACCGGGGACAATGGCAACGCTTCGCGGACCAGCCATTTAAGATTGTTCCCACTGGCTCAGTTGCCTACAAACTGGCGCTTGTTGCTGCGGGAGAGGCCGATGCCACCTTTAGCCTTGCGCCCAAGAATGAATGGGACATCGCAGCGGGTGTTTTTCTGGTGGAAATGGCGGGAGGAAAAGTGACGACACTCGATAACAAGAAACTGCTATTCAACCAAGAGCACACCCTGGTAAACGGTCTAGTCGCAGCTAATTCCTGTCTCTGCAAGCAAATACATAAACTGCTAGCCTAGCTACACGACTAGAATGCCAATTAAGACTAACACTATGCGTTTTGGTATCTCGCCTGACTATCAATGACCACTGGACGATGACCAATAGTCATCGACGGAAACTGCACACTATGTATCATACACTATAAACGCTATGAACCCAATAAACCGTATAGAATCAGGTACCAATTACCAGGTATAGGATACTAGTGAAAAGCCAGCAACTAAGCTACCAGTAACCACGAACTACTCGCCACAAGCTACTCGTTATGTGCTGTTGACCATGAACTACGAACTCAGCACATGGTTGCGCTGTTGCTAAACTCAACGAACCCAACAAACTCTAAGAACCCATTACGGGGCTTGCGTTACCGCCTGTCAGATTACTCATCACTGACTTGTGCCACGAAGCCATGGACTTAGGGAGACGAGGGTAGAGCTGTTAGAATAACTAGAGGTGGAATATGTAATCTCACCAAGGAAGAACTGTAACGATTCCCTAAGTGGCGCACTTATCTGATATCTCAACCAATATAACAAACAGAACAGATCAAACCAATCGTACCAACTCAACCAATCTAACCAATGACAAACAACATCGCGATAAAGGTCGAAAATCTCAGCAAACGCTACCCAACTGGCTAATACGTAGGCAGCAGCGCATCATATATAACCCCGCGCGAGATCCTGACCAAAGCTGTGTCCGGTCATCTCCGCCGGCTTCGCAATCCGTAATTCACCTAATGCACGAGGTTCAAGCGGTCTAGGCTTCCATTCCGCAATGTATGTATAATGAAACGAGGAGGTGAGAGAAAGTGGCTAAGCTTATGCTTGAGATATCTGAGGACATTGTAGACGCACTCCGTCTGCCTCCTAAGGAAGTGGAAGGGGAATTGCGAAAGGAATTAGCGTTGGCATTGTATCAGCGTGGTGTGCTTTCCTCAGGTAAAGCACGTGCTCTCATTGGGTCAACACGTTGGGAGTTTGAGGAACTGCTGGGAAAGCGGCAAATCCCGCGGCACTATGCGGAAAGGGAGTTGGAAGAGGACCTTCGCTATGCCAAAAGCTGTCAGTGACTCGTCTACCTTGATTCACTTAGCAGGAATTGGACGCTTGAATCTTCTGAGACAGTTCTACAAGAAGACTCTCATTCCGCCGGCAGTCTGGAAGGAGGTTGTGGAGGAGGGGCAGAGCAGACCAGGTGCCCGCGAGGTTGAAGAAGGTCGCCGCTCAGGGTGGATTGAGGTGGTTGAACTAACCAATGAATCTGTAGTTCGGTTCCTAAAACTAAAACTACATGATGGAGAGGCTGAGGCTATCATGTTAGCAATTGAGCACCATCCAGAGGTGGTTTTTCTGGATGAGACAGAGGCAAGGAGAGTAGCGGATGTGTATGGGTTAAACAAAACGGGACTGATCGGGATCTTGATCCGAGCGAAGCTAGAGGGCAAAGTGTCTTCGCTTCGCGAGGAGTTGGATCGTCTCCGCAAGGAGGAGGGATTCTGGATAGGGGATGGAATATATCAGCAAGCCCTACACGCAGTTGGGGAGGAGTAAGCTGATGTCTGATGTAGCTATTCGCGTCGAAAATCTTGGCAAACACTACCCAACTGGCTAATACGTAGGCAGCAGCGGATCGTATATAACCCTGCGCGAGAGCTTAACCAACGTCGTCTCCGCCCTTCTGCACCGGCTTCGCAGAGCGCAAGTAAGGAGTAAACAGCAAGGATTAAGCAGTGATCCTTCAACTGCTCACTTTTCACTCTCCCCACATCTGGCCCTCCATCTCATGTAAAGTCGCTAAGGTCGGGCAAAGAGATGAAGATGGTTTTGGGCAAAGGCTGGGCTCTGGTGCTCTACTAACGGCTCACCCAGACAGACAGGCCTACCACGTTGTGTTTTTTATTGTAAAAGCTCACATGTGTACAGTATTTGCATGAGCACTCGCCACATGCCACAAGCTACTGGCCATTGACCATGAACCCCGAACTACGAACGCTCCTCTCCGAGCCAGTCACGCAAATGAGGGAACTGAAAAATCTTTGAAAAAGGAAGATAATGAAGCATGAGTTTGTGGACGCAGGAGGTGAG
>CAZKFV010000006.1:0-5507 GCA_964552295.1 uncultured Thermotogae bacterium
CAGTAAGCCGAGGCAGTACCAATAGATGGCCGCCTTAGATACAAAGATCGGCCAGATCAATCCATATTTCCTTTTGTGTTTCACCTACAAACCTCACTAATGACCAGGTCAGGCTGGTATCAGATAACCTTTAATATCAAGCGAATTAATCGATATCATACCGAATATGTTTATAACGCTTTCTGACCTATATATTAATTGTAAAGCGATATCGGTTTTATGTTGTTTCATAACAAACATTGTCAAACGGGGCCGACAAAGGCATTCTTCTACCGTGACACGCTCATTATTACCGGCTTTACTTGTTGTACCGCGCGCAGCTTGTTTACCACGTTGAGGTTTTTGGTTTTGTAGCGTGCGCAGCTCGCCTGCCACGTTGAGGTTTTTCGCATTTCAACCATACAAGCGTAAAATTAGGAAGCAGAAGCGCAACGTCGCAGACCCCAGTGAAATAGATGAGAACCCAGCGATTTGACAGGGCAGGTAAACTCCGGTGCTACTGAGGCAGGTTCTCCACCGCCACGGCAGCATCGTCGCTTAATACATCGGCGTAAATCTGGGTAGTCTGGATAGAACTGTGACCAAGCTGTTTCTGCACCAGACGAATATTGTACTTTGATGCTTTGTACAACAACGAAGCATAGGTGTGGCGACAGGAATGAATTGAAAAGCGAGAGGGAATCCCAACCTCTGCTGCTGATGCCTTGAATATCCGATATAAGGCCGTCCGCGTCATAGGTTTGCCAGATCGGCTAGAGATGAACAGAGACGCCCGACTTGATACCGATTCACCGTTTTGCTCTTTCCAGGCGATAAACTGCTTTAGATGATCGGCTAGAGATCCTCCAATCTTCACTCCCCGTTTCTTGTTTCCCTTTCCATTACGCACTATGAGTGAAGCATTCGCTGAATCGATGATAACGTCGCCTACACGCAAGTCGCAGATCTCTGATACACGTAGCCCGGAATCAAGCGCCAAATGAATTATCGCCCAGTTGCGCACCGGATTTTTGCGCCTATCCACCTGGTTAGATGACAACATCCTCCGACAATACTCCTTGAGGGCCAGCACTTGTTGTGGGGACATGAAATCTTCTTGGGTAATCTCTAGCGCCATTTTTTACCATCCTTTGGCAAAAAATATACGCTGGGTGGTCGGCCACAGCTCAGACAACTGTCGCAACAAAAGGGCACTTTTGTTGCGATTTCTGGATTATGCTCTCCAAAGCCCCTATTTAAGACCTCTACAAGCATAGCTTGCCGAAAGGACGAATCACCTTCATACAAGGTCTGGGGCATATAAGAAGACCAACAAGCAGCATGGGGCGATTTACGAGGCTCTCAATCGATTTGGTATCTTTCTACGATCTTCTTCTCCGCACCTACTACTTCTCCTATGACTTCAACATACTCAGACAATCCGGAGTTGCTCAGTTTCTCGCGCAGCAGCGTGTCTAGCTGAAAGATACCGGCTGAATTGGACATCAAGATGTGAAGCTTCACAGGCTTCACATCGCCAGCCATGATTTCTACCTTCTTAATGGCCAATGCAGAAACAGCATGTATGGACGCTGAACCCGCCTTAAATGGGATACGCGCTCGGCCTGACTCCATATCTAGAGCATCGGCTACCTTAACCACACCTGCCTCTATTGTTAAAGGTTGTGTTTCACGTCGATGGGCCAATATTGCATGCAGAATCTCTCCCTCAATGATCGTGGCTTCACGAACTGGGTAGATATCATCAATGATTTCCTGTATTAGCGCCGGCGCGAGTATCAAGGATAGCTCCTCATGGCGATGCCTGTGTATAACGTGCCCAATGTCGTGCAATGCAGCCGCCAGACATACTATAACCTCGGCGTCGTTGTTGGACAGGCCGTGATCGTGTACTACGCTGGGCTCTACCCCTCCCTGCACAAGCAGACGGAGGAGCTTTATGGCGATGTTGGTTACGATTCGGATATGAACCGGGCCGTGATCGTTTATCTGCATCCTATCAATTGCAGTCACATTTGAAGCCGTCCAAAGGGTTGCTATTTTCTCCGAAGCATCGATCTTCGCGATCACCTTTTCCAGGTTGCTGTTGCCATGAGTTGGGATATTAAGCCCCATCGACTTCCTCCCGAATTCTTTCCCACCAAGCTGAAGCCTGTTTGTCCGCTGTTGCGCTGTAATTCTGTTGCTCTAGGTACTTAACTCGTTCACGTAGAAAGGCTATCTCCTCCTGCAAAAGCTGTATGATTCGCCCTGTTTCATCATGTTTCGAGGCGTTTGTGACGAAACCGTCCGAAACGACAGGCGCTATAGAATCTTTATAATCTCGCTTAGTGGCTAGGATACTACTGGCTTGGGTTATCGTTAGCCCGCTATCGTATAAATCCTGTAACTCCCGCAGCAAAGAGACTCCCGGATCGGCGACGAGGATTTGATTGTTAGGCCCTCGCCGCAAGTATGGATATAGAAGGTCTTTTATTGCCTCAATGCGATTGCGGACTTGGTTATCCGTACCAAGCCCAAGAGCCTTTCTAAGATCGCCGATTGTGTTCATGCCCGCCTCCTTATTTGTTACCATACATTATTGTAGGTGGGTTGCCAAAGGTCGGCAGGGCTGATTGCTGCTGCCGTCTGGATTTGGTAGCCTTTCTAAATGCAATGAAGATTATAAGGCTAGATGACAGTTTAGCGCGCAAAATAGCAGCAGGAGAGGTAATCGAGCGGCCCTCATCCGTCGTCAAGGAGTTGATAGAGAACTCTCTGGACGCAAAAAGTGAGAGTATCGAGATCGAACTCACGCGTGGCGGAATCGATTGTATTGTGGTCCGAGACGATGGCGAGGGTATGGATGATGAAGACATTCTTCTCTGCGTCCAAAGGCATACAACAAGCAAGATAGCATCAGATGAAGATCTGTCACAGATCGCAACCCTTGGATTTCGGGGCGAGGGACTGGCCAGTGTGGCGGCTGTCTGCCATCTACGAATAGTTTCAAAACCTGTAAGCCAGGAAACAGCGCATGAGATCAGGGTCCTCGCGGGAGAGGTTGGAGCAGTAAAGCCTGCTGCGCGGGATGTTGGAACCACAGTAGAGGTTGCCAACTTGTTTTATAATCTGCCGGCAAGGGCCAACTTCCTTACATCAAGACGAAGTGAGTTCTTCCACTGCAATCGTGTCATTCACCGCCTAGCGCTGTGCTGCCCCCATGTAGCTTTCAATCTTAAGCATGACAACAAGAGCGTGTTCTCCGCCCCGGCGGTCACTGATATGAGGAATCGCATAGGACAGCTTTACGGAGCGGAGATCGCTCGCCAGATGATCCCAATCGCCGCGGAGAAGGGACAAATAAAGGTGAGTGGGTATATAAGTTCTCCTGAGATCAGGCGAGGTAATAGGCGCGATCAGATTATTTGCTTAAATCACCGAACTATCGATGACGCGGGGATCAGCTACATGCTGCAGAACGCCTACCGCGGAATACTTCGTCCGGGGGTTTTCCCACTGGCTGTGATTGAAATCGGCGTGCCTTTTAACGAGGTTGATGTAAACATACATCCACGAAAGCTGGAAGTCAGGCTTGCCGATCGCACTGCCCTGCAGGGCGTTCTGGAGCGAGCGCTTAAGACTGCCCTAGGCTCACACTATGTAGTACCAACGCTGTCGGGAAACCCCTCACAGTTGGCTCAACCGATTGCACCAATTGCTTCAGGGCAGCCCCAGCTAGATCTACAGCAAGAGAGAAGCATAAGAGATAGAGAGACGCAAGCCCGAAAAGTGAGAGTTAAAAGCGACCGCCAAGTAATCGGCCAGCTTCAGCAGACCTACATTCTCGTGGAATCACTGGAAGGCCTGGAAATCATCGACCAGCACATTGCCCACGAGCGCATTCTGTACGAGAAGCTCTTGCAACAATTGCAGGATGGTGAAGCTACCCAGCAACGCTTTTTACTACCAGTGCGGGTGGAGCTACCTTTCGAGAGCGTTTCTACGTTGACTGAGGAGAAGGAAACCCTGCTGAAGTTGGGAATAGATATAGACGACTTCGGAGGTGGTACTCTTCTGGTGCGTGGTTATCCATCCCTACTAGCTACAAATCAAGCGCAGTATGGATTTCAAGAGCTGCTAGAAAGGCTGGTTGATGCTCTGCAACAGGGGATCAAGCTTAAAGAAGTATTGTTTGATCACCTAGCTGCGGAGCTTGCCTGCGCCGCTGCAATCAAGGCCGGACATAGACTATCTCTTGACGAGCAGCAAGAGTTAGTTGATAGGCTGCTAACTATGAACAATCCGTACAGTTGCCCTCATGGGAGGCCAATCATTTTTGCCATATCGCGCCATGATCTGGATAAGAGGTTTAAGCGAGCTTGATCTTACGGGACAAGCACCCGCAAGGAATTTGGGGTTACGCTTACAGAAAAGCAATCTGAGGGAAGCTTGTACGGCTCCCCATCTATGTGAGCGATCAGCTTGGCTTCAGATGAAACTGCTATTCTCACATCCTGATGAGAAGAAACGCCAGCAAGCTTTAGATGTTCACCTTTCCTAGCTTGTGGTAGACGGATCAGTCGCTCTAGCTTGCGAAAATCGCCGATTGCCGTTACGTCAATCCTACCATCATCTATCTCTGCTAGAGGAGCAAGCTTGAAGCCCCCTCCACAATACTTACCATTGGCAAATCCAAGGGAGATACATGCCTTTTCTTCACTCCAGTTTTCTCCTGTAAGTTTAACTCTAAATGCCTGAAATCTGAATACTTCCTTAACCGCGGCGTAAAGGTATGCAGCTGCCCCTCGCAACTTTTCCATCTTGAGAACATCTTGTGCAACCTGAGCGTCAATTCCTATCCCTAGCCCGTTAACAAAGTAACGTCCATCATCAACCTGCCCTACATCGATGGTCCTCTCATGCCCATTAGTAAGAAGATGCGCGGCCTGCCGAGGATCCGGAGGAATATTGGTCATCCGGATGAAATCGTTTCCTGTACCAGCTGGGATTACCGCAAGAACGGCATCGCTGCCCACAATGCCGTTTGCTACTTCATTAACCGTACCATCTCCCCCAACGGCAACGATATGAGTGAATCCCGACTCAATCCCCATTCGGGCGACATCGGTTCCTTCCTCCGGCTCGTTTGTGTAGTGGAGATCATAGCTGATATGATCCCTATCCAGCTGATTCTGAATGGAAGGAAAAATCTGTTTACAACGGCCCTGTCCTGCAATCAGATTAACGATTAGGAAGTATCTCGAGTTTTGCATAGCTTACATCCTACAAGTTTGCACTTTCCTTTGTCAAGCAGAACAAGAACCAGGGCCGGTTATTGACACGCATCGCTTTATAGTGCTATACTGTTCATGCCATTCACTAGATCTCGAAAAGGGCTTTCACGGGCAAACAAGCACGTGAAAGGCACAGTTTGGAGTGCCGTACGCCTACCGTGAAGAATAGTGGCGGTTTTGCGCCCTACAAAGCGGTGGCCGGCGGTCAAGGAGGGAAAAGATGAAGAAAGT
>CAZKFV010000007.1:0-8631 GCA_964552295.1 uncultured Thermotogae bacterium
TGTAATCCCTTTCACCGAATATCTTGGTTCCTATACGCACCATGGTTGCTCCTTCATCAATGGCTATCTTGTAAGTATTGCTCATTCCCATTGATAGGATACGCATGTCGATATTCTCGATTTGCAGC
The DNA here is from genome assembly GCA_964552295.1 of uncultured Thermotogae bacterium. Taxonomy (GTDB): domain Bacteria; phylum Bipolaricaulota; class Bipolaricaulia; order UBA7950; family UBA9294; genus M55B144. The sequence goes on from CAZKFV010000007.1 coordinate 129, forward strand.
TTGATCAATTCATCGTACAGGCGCTTTGTCTTTTGGAAATAGGGCCTTGCCAGCTCGGGATCTCCGAATCGCGGACCCATGGTCATCAGGCCCTGTATCTTAACTCGTTCAAGGTGCGATAGCTTACGGACTAGTTGCTCTGCCTTTTCGGGAAGCACTCCGGACTTTTGGGGCTCACGCCCGGAGTTTACCTCCACAAGCACTGGCATCGTTTTTCCTTCTTTCATGCACTGTTGGTCAATCTTGGCCCCAAGTTTGAATGAGTCAACAGTCTCAATCATGTCAAAGATCTTAACCGCGGTTTTTACCTTGTTTTTCTGCAAATGTCCGATAAAATGCCACTTTGCAATGTGGCCTAGGGCAGCAAACGCCTCCTCGGCCTCCTGTACGTAGTTCTCGCCTATGATTTTTATCCCAGCGGTGACTGCTTGTCTTACCTCTTCAGGTGTGCGTGTCTTTGCTGCTACCACCAGGGTTACGTCTGCTGGAAGTTCAGAAAGAATCTTACTTATGTTGTCTTGTATCATTTGGGCACCTTCTCAGCAATTTGCTCTTTCAATACGATGGCCCCGATATTTGTATCAACTTCTCTGGCAATCACCGGACACTTAACCTTAAACAAGAAGAAGATGGGGCCTGGAACTTCGGATAATCCCTCGAAGTTCCCCTGCCCTTTAGAGATTATCAATTCTGAGCATTCAAACAAGTGTCTAAACTCCGAAGAGCAATCCTTCAATCTGGTTCCAGGAGCATCAGAGCCGTTTAACATTACTGTTGCTAGCTTGTCTAATCCGACATAAACCGCATCTTCTAGCGTAGCATCATTTATGGTTGGCTTGTCGCGGACAACAAACGTGACCTTCTTTCCAACTTTCAGTAGCTGCTCTATCAGAAGCTTATCGCATACTATCTCACCGGTGTTGTCTCCTAGATATAGAACCCCTTCTACATTTTCTAGTTTGTGTTTAAAAGAGTCATAGTCGGCCTGATTGAGCTGGTTCTGGAGCGCTTGAGTAAAGGAACCTTTTAGTATCTCTTCCATTGAAGTGTTACTATCTAATGCCAGTTTCGGGCCGAAGTCGATGATGTTTCCTGCGCCGGCGATGTTAAGCGCCATGAGCAAAGGGTCTTCTGAGGCCTCTATTTCAGATTTCAAGTATGAATACAGTTTGAGACCGAGATCGTTAGATTCCCTCTTTACCTTTTTATAAGGATCTGCAACTCCGGTAATTTCTCTTACTAGCCTGTGAATTAGCTGCCCTATATCGATTGGCGTGGCATCTAATGGCACTGTTGGCAGAAGCTTAGCAACCTCATCGAGCACTCTTCTTTGCACCATGGTATCATCGGTTGCCATTCGTGCTGCATCTAACGCCTGGCGCATGAAGCATGGAAAACAATCTAGATATACTTTCACCTTTACCCTCCACAAAGAAGAATGATACGAAGCACAAGCCCGGAAATCACGAGGCCAACTACCAGCGCAGCCACTGTTACCGTAATCGCCCAACGCCAGCCAAGTTCCCTTCCGATCATGCCAAATGCTACTACACAGGGGATCTGCAGCGTGGAAGCCAATCCAAAGGTAAATAGCTGAATTGGGGTCATCACAGAAGAAAGGTTCGTGGTGCCGAAAACTGAAGAGAGCATTGCCGCGGTAAGATCTTTCTGTAGAAAACCATAGACAAGGGGGGTGATGGCCTCTTTGGGCAGCTTGAGCCAGCCTACTGTAAGGAAACCCAGCGGTTCAAATAGCGCTTGTTCGAATCCTAGCCACTTCAACAGCCCATAAGATGCACCACCGATTATCAGTAGGGGGATCACTACGTAAACAAACTCGCTCATCCGAAGCCAACCTTTCATTACCACACCGCGTAGCGTCGGCCAACGGTACGGAGGCAGCTCCAAGAGGAGGGGGGAAGGAGTAACTGAACCTTTCTTTGCAAGCATCCCAACGCTTATGATCAGAAGAAAAGCGATCAAGAATATTGCCAATGCCGGTAGCATTCCTGCAAAATGGCCCACCACCCCTAGTATGATGGCAATGCGCGAAGAGCAAGGAATCGCCGCGAACAGGGCTGTCACCTTCATCCTGTCAGCACGGGATTCAAGAATACGAGTGGCTGTTGTTGCAGGGACCGTGCATCCCATTCCAAGAAGCATGGGGATGATCGCCTGCCCTGGAAGATTCAGCTTGCGAAGCAAGCGATCCAACATCAGAATAAAACGTGGTAGGAAACCAAGATCCTCCAGTAAGCCCAACAGAAAGTAGAACAGGAAAACGTAAGGAATAGCTATAGCAACTCCAGCCGATGTACCTACTATAGCGCTCTCAACCATCATTCCAACGTACCCCGGCATTCCTGAAGACACCTGTTGGATCCATGGAACTATCGATCCTTCAATTAGCGATGACAAGAAGCCCTGTAGTATCCCTCCAAAGAACAGAAGACCAGCAAACATGGCCACAAGAAAGCTTATAGTTGCTGACATTCCCCAGATTGGGTCAAGCAGTATCTGATCAATTTTATCTTGCCAATGTGGCCGTTCTTCTCTCTTGCTGAAAATGGTTACCAATCGCGCTATGTACGCAGCGACTCCATGTCTATTAACAGCTATATCCTCTCTTAAGTTAGGATGCTCGGGGATCTCACCAGATATTTGATCTAGGACATCCTCTCTCTCTAGATATCTTTTCAGGTCCGGATCACCTTCCAGGATTCGTATGGCACAAAAGCGCTTGGGAAAAGGAAGATCATCGGTAAGACAATCCTCCACCATCTGGATTGCCTGCTCGATGTGATCGTCATAGGTCACGGCAAAGCCTTGCCCGGCTTCTATGCCTACACCCTCATGCACAATTTCATCAATTCCGGTCCTGGTAATGGGATTAATTGGGTGGACAGGTATGCCTAATAGAGCGGAGAGCTGCGGATGGGCAATCTGGATTCCGCGTCTGCTTGCTTCCTCAACGAAGTTGAGCGCACTTACAACAGGTAGATCTGCCTCCAATAGTTGAAGGGTAAAATACAACCCTTTCTCTAAGCTGGTGGCGTCGAGGAGATTTATTATTGCATCTGGTTTTGTCTCAAACAGTATCTTCTTAGTTACTCTCTCTTCTGTAGTGGCATCTGACAAGCTGTAGATTCCAGGGGTATCGACGAGACGAATGCGTTCACCATGCACACTAACCTTGGCCTCCAGTGCTTCTACTGTCGTGCCAGGATAGTTGGATGTAACGGCTCGGTATCCAGCTAGAGCGTTAAACAGGGTTGACTTACCTGAATTTGGCTGTCCGACTAGAATAATGGTTTTCATCTTCCAGATCGAGCATGATGAAAATGGCATGAGCTATTTGAGCGGCTACGGCAATCTTGGATCCACTTATCTCCACTATGGTTGTTCCATCTGGCAAACGATCTATAAGCCTCAGCCTAGCGCCTGGACAGAGCCCCATGCCCATCAATCGGGAGAATGATCGTTCACCTGGATCCTTAACCGCAATGACCGTTCCTTCTTGATTCTGAGCCATGTTGACAAGAGGAGTTGATCCACGAGCGCGAGCAAGGGATTCTTTCAACTCCTCAAGAGCTCTACGAGAGATTACGTGTTCCAATTTCTCTGCCGCCGCGTGTGCCGCGGCAAGAGGTTCGCCCAGGATCTCTTTGAAGAAACGTTCTGTGGTCTGGTGTCGGTCCAAAAGCTCGCGGGCAACCTGTGTTCCAACTGGGGTTAGATACAGTTTTCCTTCGCCCTTGCGGAGCCACCCTTTCTCCTGAAGCCTTAGCACCAGCGATGAATAATCCTGAGCAGAAAGCCTTAACTGCTCGCGAAGCTGTGATCGATCGCCTCCTTGAGCGCCTAATTCTTGCTCTATAAGCAGACGCAGTAGGTTCTCTTCATCTTCGCGAGCGCGATTATGCGAGTAAGCAAAGTTATTCACGTGCCATCTTTGCTCCACACTTTGGGCACTTCATTTCGTAGCACGGCGTTCCCAGTTTATGAGCAACGCGCTCTCCGCACTCTGGGCAAATGCAATACCCAGAAGGACCAGCACCGGCCTGATTTCCAGCCATGCGCCCTTGTCCTTGAGCCCCTCGACCACGTCCCATTCCAGTCCTTGGGCCAGCTCCTGTTGGTCCCGTTCCATCTCCTCTTGGCATGGCAACCTCCTTAAACACGTATTTAGATACATTAAAGCGTTTCTATTGATAGCGTAATTTTCATCTACGTTTCAATTCAGCGATTCAAGCCTCTTCTCGAAGTAAGCGTGGATCTCTCGCATTGCTTTTCCAGCTGAGCTATCTTGGTCCTCAACAACGCTCTTGCCTTTGATCATTCGCTGAGGGACGGCCGGGTCGTAAGGAATGCGGCCGATAACCTCTAATCCCTTTTCCGCGGCAAACTTCTCTACTTGTAAGGTTATATCATCGTTTAGGTCGAACTTGTTTACCACTAGGAATGCGGGAATACGGAAGTGACTAACAACCCCTAATATGCGTTCTAGGTCGTGCAAACCGGACAAACTTGGCTCAGTAACTAGGATTACAGCGCTGGCACCGGTTACCGAAGCTATAACAGGGCATCCGATTCCCGGCGAGCCGTCGGTGATAAGCTGCTCGGCCTGGACTTTTGCTGCTAAGGAATTTGCTTTTTCCTTGACCAGGCTAACAAGCTTTCCCGATGTCTCTTCCCCCGGGTAAAGCTCTGCACTTGCCAATGGCCCGAGAGAAGTCTTGGCAGTGTACCACTCTCCGGATATTCGTGGATTCAAGGTGATCGCGTCAGTCGGGCAGACATAGACGCACGCCCCACATCCTTCGCACAAGTAAGGATCAATATTGAATTGCTCATCGATGGCATCGAAACGACATACATTGCGGCACTCCCCGCAATCAATACACTTCGCGTCGTCCTTCACCGCCTCGCTTGATCCCTGAAATTCACCCGTTTCCTCTACTTCTGGATCGAGCAGGAGATGAAGGTTTGCTGCGTCCACATCGCAGTCCACTAGCACCTTGTTTTGACTGAGAACAGCAAATGCTCCAGCTAGCGATGTCTTCCCAGTTCCTCCTTTACCTGATAGGAATAGAATAGTCTTCATGTTTACCACCCTGAAAGGCTTTATAAAGAGACCGGAATCGCTCTTTCCACAAAGGGAGCGCTTCAACAAGAGCTTTCCCCTGCGAGTAAAGTTTGGCAATCTCTCGGTCGAAAGGCATTTTCATGGCTACGGGGATCCCCTCTTGCTCACAGTAGCGTTCGACGCTATCGTCTCCAATTCCATCTCGATTTATAACCACAAACGAAGGCACATCGACTGATCGTGCCACGCCTACCGCTGCTCGCAGATCATGCAGCCCAAAAGGCGTAGGCTCCGTCACAAGCACCGCTACATCCGCGCCTTTAATAGCAGCGATGGTAGGGCAACCCGTTCCTGGCGGCGCGTCGATGATGGTTAAGTGGTCTGTATCGATCATCTTCTTCATCTCCTGGATGATCGGAGTAGACATTGCTTCCCCGACGTTCAGCAATCCTCGAGCGAATAAGAATCCATGCGCCGTTCCCGACTCAATTATTCCTAATTCATGAGCACTCTCGCTTATGGCCCCTTCTGGACAGACCATCTTGCACAGCCCACATCCGTGGCACAAGTCGTTGTAGACCAAGACCTTCCTGCCTACTATAGCTATAGCATTGAACTCACACGCCTTGGCGCAGTCTCCGCACAGCGTGCACAACCCCTCGTCCACCTGGGGAAGGAGCTTCTCTACCGAGCGTTTTTGTTCAAACCGCGGCTTGAGAAAGATGTGAGCATTCGGCTCCTCGACATCACAATCCAGAAATCGCACCGGTTGTTCCTCAGACAGCGCGATGGCGAGATTTGTAGCCACCGTCGTCTTGCCTGTACCGCCTTTGCCGCTAGCAACTGTTATTATCATTGTTTTAGGCTGTTGTAATATGTTCCTTTTCTTATCCTCTGATGTAGCGTTGGAGCTTGCCTGACCCGCCTGCCCCGTGAAATAGAGGCCGTTTCATATACTTTGCCGGGGTGAAATCGCCACCCTTTCACGTATTTCACCGGGGTCTCCAACGTTGCGCTTCTACCACATACATCTGTTTAGAATCTTCTTCTTCCTCCTCCTCCATGGCGCGTGCCAGTTGCCTCTCCAGTTAGTTTCAATTTTCCACCTTGGAAGTCATCCAGCGCTTGTTTAACAGTGCCAGTTGCTCCCGTGTACATCTCTATTCCGGCTGCAGACAAGCCCTGATATGCATTTGGCCCAACGCTTCCAGTGATAACGGCTTCTGCGCCTTTCTGGGCTACCAATTGAGATGCCTGCACTCCCGCACCGTGTGCACCAGGATCATTAACTACGCTTTCTACCGCTGGTGAATCCGACTCTAAGGAGTCCGTATCCGCAAACACGAAATACGCTGCTCGTCCAAACGTAGGATCAACCTGTGCAGTCAACCCTTCTGCTTTTGCTGTCACACAAACCTTCATCCTTTTCCTCCCATTGATATGCTACTGTGAGCCTAACAATAGACGGCGACGCAATCAACCGCTGATTGATCTTTCCCGGTTGAAAGTTCCGCTTCTTGTCGGCATTATAAGCATATGCACAGAAAGTATCCACTTCGGCTATGCCCAGGCTGACCGACTTGCAATTGACCCTGAACAAGGAGTGCGTATAAAGTGAAGTAATTGCATGAAAGGAGCCAACGATGGGGCGTTACAAAAAGCTTCGCTATTGTCAGGAATTTATTGGATGCAACCTGTTCAAGCCAAGCGGGATTCCGATTTCACAAATGGAGACAGTCTCGATAATCCTCGATGAACTAGAAGCCATGCGCTTATGCGATCTAGAAGGCTACGACCAAGCGCGTGCGGCTGAGGAGATGAAGGTCTCCCGAGGAACGCTTCAGCGTCTTGTCTACTCAGCGCGAAGCAAGATGATTGACGCGATAATTAATGGTAAAGCGCTATCTATTGAAGAAGCAGATCATGTAATAGTGCAGAGCATAGGCAGGGCAGGGCGCGGACGTCATGGTCGTGGGACAGGGCGTGGTCGCGCAAGCAATAAGGGTTAAAATCTGTATTAAGCGAAACTAGCGTAAAGGGGGTTGCGATGAAAAAACTGGTTCTGGTTATAGCTTCTGTAGTGCTGATAGCTGGTGTTGCCTTTGCGCAGAGCTGCTCTGTTCAAGCTTACTTTGGCTCACCCGCTTCAACCCAAACAATAAAAGCGGTGATAATTCAGGCTATCAACAGGGCTGCGAGTAGTCTTGATATTGCCATACTGTCGTTTACAGATAACGACATTGGAGATGCTGTGGTCCGTGCCGCGCGGCGCGGGGTGAGTGTGCGGGTAATCCTAGGCGCGGGCCAGGACGAGATGCTTGGAAGTCAACACGAAAAGCTCCAAAGGGCCAACGCTAACATAGTTGTTGTTAGCCAGCAGGTGATGTTGAATCACGCATTTGCCCTCATCGATAATCAGGCAGTGATAACCGGCTCATATAACTGGTCGGATTATTCCCAAAAGAGCAGATACGACAGCGTGGTGATAATCTCCTGTCCTACGGGCACAAGCGTCCTCAAGCAATTTGCCGAGGAGTTCGAAAAAATGTGGGCTAAATTCCGCCTAGAAAAAGCAAACATATCTACCCAACCAACATTTCCCGCAACTTTGCAACCAGTAGTCATACACTCAGTTGACCCTGCTGCACAATGCATTCAGTTACTCAACGTAACTGATTTGCCTATTGATATCACTGGTTGGCAGCTGAGCGACCTCGAGGGGACATACGAATTTCCTTCAGATACCATACTGTATCCTGACGAGCCATATGAGATATGTAGAGCCACATACAATCCAGCGTATGATTTAGAAGACCTGTACCTCGATGATGACGACGAGGTCCTATTGCTTAACCCGGATGGCAGGATCATCGACGAAACAGTATGGGGAAAATCCGGATAACAATGAGGTTTTTTAGCGTAATTCTAGTGTGACGGCTTGCCTGCCACGTTAGAGCAGTCGTCAGTCTGCAGTCATCAGTCGGTAGCCATGAAGCCAGCAGGTACAGCCACGATCTCGCCTTGCTCGGCCGAGCCAGTCCCGGAGCTTTCTCTGCGTCTCTGCGGGATTGTTTGCCTCGCCATCACCACGTTAAGATGGCTCTCCGCCCGACCCTCAACGTTGCACGCCCCCGCTGAAATATAATTGCAGATTGCACGGGGCAAGCAGGTGCAACGCTACACCAATAGGAGCTTTTGCTTCTGTAGCGTGAGCAGCTCGTCTGCCACGTTGCAATTTCCCTACTACGCTAGGATCACGGCCGAGAAAGCTTAACGATGGGCAAAAAGCGGCAATGCGGCCTATTGACAATGCCTTTCTATTTCTATATAGTGATTAGTTAAGTGTGAGGGGCGAGACAAAAAACGCAGGGCCTGAAAAAGGCGACACTGCCGTGAGGTAGGGACGCAAAGCCAGGG
>CAZKFV010000008.1:0-21482 GCA_964552295.1 uncultured Thermotogae bacterium
AAAACCCTACTGCTTTCCTCTGTCCCCTGCCACTATGCGCCTGCCTGTCCTTCGGACCTGTCTGCGTGCGTACACGCACAGGCAGGCGCAGACAGGTCCCTGCGCGAGTATGCTTTTGGTCCTTCTTACTGATCAAGCATCACTGTATTACGTCTCTTTTGAAAGCCACCCTGTTAGCACAACTACCTTCAACTACCCACTCGAAACGGCGGAGAACCAAAATAGAAGTACGAAGGCCCGCTTTTAAAGCAGGCCTTCGTGGTTTGGTAGTAAGGGCGGCTATAGATGCTTGATGCTGGTTAATTGCCTCCGACATTGATGCGGATTGTGAAGTGCCATTTTCCATCGGGACCATAGTACCAATACCAGCCCGAAGGTGGCGTGCCCTGGCACCATTGACCGTTGTACCAGTACCAATTCACCCCTGGGCAGCAGCCAAAGAAGGGGGGATAGGAATAGCCATTATAGCAAGGCGGTGTGTAACTGTAGCTGGAGCTTACAATGGTAAAGGTTGTCCAAGCCGTTGACCAAGTTGCCTGTGGCGTTATTCCCTTTATTTGCCCTTGTATGCACCCGGGGCTCGTCTGCGGATAGGGCTCTGAATAGCTATTGGGAGTTAGATTGAGAGGGACCAAACTTGCAAATATCTGTAGTTTTTCCAATCCTGTTGGAGGGGTTATGAGAAACGTGTAGTTTGTATCGGGTAAAACATGGGTTCCCGCACTGACGAAGTTGTTCTGGGAATAAGCATTGGGAAATACCAGGCGCACAACCCCATCAGGCTGCAGATCATAGATATAGATGTAGGCCTGCTGGTTGACGGAGAAGTAGATTAATGCGTTCTCTCCAACCACGTAGGTTTGCTTGTCTGTCCACACCTTTACTGTCAGATTTCCTGGGTTAGGGGATGGGACGACCCCTAGCGGTGTAGGTCCGGACTGAGCGTACGCTAGAACGGGGACCAGTAGCAACCCAACTGCTAGCAACATTAGGAATGATCGTTTTATGAGTCTCATTCTTATCACCTCGTTTGGATGTACACCCATTGCTGCCTCTAGTTTCATCGGGTTGCTTGACTAGGTGATTGCTGTTGTTTCGTGTATCTTTTGCCCGTTGGTTGGCGCGCGGGTATCGTTTTGCACAGAGGGATATTTATGAAAGTAATAGGGCTTGGGGGTGAGGCTGGCTGTGGAAAAAGTGCTGTTGGAAAGCAACTTGCAGATCATGATGGTATTGTTTGGATAGATCTTGATCGGCTTGCCTGGAAAACGTATCGCAGAGGGACAAATACCTATGACCGGCTTATCTCCCGGTTTGGGCGATTTATTCTTTCTCCAACTGGCCAGATCGATCGCTCAAAACTGAGTCGGCTGGTATTTGCTGATCGGCAGTCGCTTGATGACTTGAATGCCATAGTTCATCCCGTGTTGAGTGAGCACTTGCGGCAGATAATCGAGAGGGAAGAAGGGAAGCAAACGTGCATTCTTCTGGTAGAGGGAGCACTCCTTGGCATTTCGAAACATATTGACTATTCCTTGTACGATGGCATAATTTGGCTATTTGTGAGTGAAAAAACACGTAAACAGCGGCTACAGGCTGCCGGTCGGGTAAGACATTTGTATCGTAGGCTGTCCAGCCCCATACAAGCTGACGTCATTAAGGTTAATGCCGAGGGCACCATCGAGCAGACAACAAATCTGGTGCTTCAAGCAATATCTGAGGTATCTGAATCGGGTAGGAGTTTGTAGGGCTCAAATATATCGGCGCTCCAAGAGGCAGATGTCTTGGCTAGCTAGCCCATGCGATTGCTGCAAGTGGTTGTGTGATTTCAAAATCAAAGGTGGAGTTTAAGGAATGAGAGAAATAAGGTTATTGCAGGAAATAATAGTTACTGCTAGAAACGAGATCGGCGCATTAGCCAGGGTTATCCGCATACTTGCAGACATGGGGATCAACATTCTTTCTGTGGTTGTGGATACCAACGAGGGCGAGACTAGAATTCACCTGATCACAAGTTCACAGACTTTCGCGCGAGATGCCCTGCGAAAAGCTGATTTCGTCGTGAAAGAACGCGATGTGCTGATCGTAGAATTGCCACACCATCCTGGCTTTCTGTGTCGGGTAAGCGAAGCTCTCGCTCGGAAAGAAATATCCATAGAAGAGCTATATGCCACTGTGCCGCAAAATGGAAGGACTGGGCTTGTCGTCTTTACTTGCTCCAACAACCAACAAGCACTTCAGTTGTTGCGCCGTAATTGCAACTAACTTATGTCGACCATTAGTGCTTTATAAGTAAGTTAAGTTATTGCTACTAGCACAAGACTCGATTCTCCGGCGCCGTTTGTGATCCAAACAAAGTACTCTCCTGGAGCGAGCGCGCTCGTTTGAATAGTAAGAAGTGATTCTTTACTGGAAAAGTGGGTTGAGAAGGATAACCCCGATGATGCGGTGGCTGCAACACCGGACCCGGAAAGGCCAACTGCCGTCACTCTGACGCGCGGTCTCTCCTCGCCCGCGATTCTTACCTCAACCTTGCCCGTCGCCTCGACCGGCGTTACGTTATCTCGCCCAAAGAGAGTTAACTGGTCAAGCGAAGGAGAGTTTGGCCCTCCAGCGGTCGCTATTAGTCGACTACCAGCTGCGTCATGACCGTTAATGAGGATACCAGGATTGGTGTGCCAATTAGAATCTAGGTCTCCTCTTAAGGGATTGGTGCGTTCCATTGTGGCGCATGTGTTTACGTCTCCTGCCGGCCAACCTGCTATCTGCGGGTGTTCCGAGTTTGCTGTGTCAATGACGTTTCCATTATCGTCAATCAGAAGGATTACTGCTCCCGTATCGGGAAGAATGTATTCGTAGGTGGTACTTTTGTCATAGATTAGATCGGCTATTACATCGCTCACTGTGTTCTGATTGCGTCTTTCGAGCAGGTAGTAACCGCGACCTTCTTTTCCCCTCTTTCCGGCCATCCACCATGATGTGTCCATCACTCGCCATTGTTTACTGCTTGAGGGGATGAAAGCAATCCGGTTGCCTAGATCATCAGCATCATCATTTGTCAGCGGGTAAGGGCTGATGGTTCCAGTGAGTGTGACTTTTGTCCAGCTGTCCTCCGGTGGGATCGTGCCTTCTTTGGGATACCAAGCGATGCACCAGCCTGTTAGATCTACGGGAATCTGGCCTAAATTACGAAGTTCGATCCACTCATCAGCAGACGATGCCGGTGTGCCTGCCCATGCAATCTCACTGATGATTATCTTACCGTCTGATGAGATGCTGCTGCCTCCACCTGCGCCGGCACTTGATTGCGCTATTTCTATACTAAGTGAAGTGCTGGTGCTTGTCTTGTTTTCGCCAAGGTCCTTACCGGTAATCGATGCTGCGTTAGTCAGCGGCCCCGGCAGATCGTTCTGGCTGACTTCATATTCTGCGTAGCCAAATATAGTCTCGCCGGGAGCGATTACACGCGCTGGAAGAACTATCTTACCTAGATGATCATCTACAAGCTCTAGCTCAACAATCGTTGTCATTCCAACATTGGTTATTGAATACTCGTACGTGATTATCTGGCCAATTGCTGCCTTTTCCACATCGCAGCTTTTCTTAAGTCGCAGTTCAGTGCTATGTGAAAGACCATATAAAACGAGTTTATCACTTGCTTCTAATCTCTGACCATGTGGGTCAGTTGCACAAACAGTTACTGTTTTCTCAAAGGGTCCGGGAAGATCTTGTTGATTGATTTCTGCTGTGAACTGCCCGCTTATGGTTTCCCATGGATCGATTTGGTCCTTTGGTAAGGGAATAATGTCAGAACGGTCATCGGCTAGCATAAGGTCATGAAGGCGGCTCTCACCAGTGTTTGTAATTTTGTAGTGGTAGCTGATTATGTCTTCCACATGCACTGGATCAAAAGGTGAGATTGGAAAGCCTCTACCATCAAGTGCTGTAAAGATGATTTCGATTTTAGCTGACCGATGGCGCAGAGCCACAGTGGAAATGGCATTGTCTGTAACCTGTCTGTTATCATCGGTTTTCCCGGTGACAGAGGCTTCACTTACAAGCGGTCCGGGGAATAGATCAAGGTTAACCACAAGCTGCGAAGCACCTCGTGTTGTTTCCTCCGGTGCCAGTGCGGTCTTTCCCATGCCAATTCTACCCAGGCGAGTATCAATTACTTCAATTGATGATAGAGGTACCTCACCTGAGTTTGTCACTTTGTATGTGTAAATGATGGTCTCTCTCAGCGATGCCGGTGAAGGATCAGCTTGCACGCTGATTGAAATCGCCGCTTTTTTTGATGGGGTAGGGGGCTGATAGACGGGTTTCACGTGCACGAGTGTCCGGTCGCTTATCGTGCCTTTGCAGGTGTCAGTTGCTGTAAGCCTAAATTGTAGTGTTTGTTCTGTGGACGGAGCGGTGAACGTGGTCTGAAGATTAGTCTCATCGGAGAGAGTGACCAACGGACCATCGATCTGTTCCCAAATGATGCACGCTATGTCACCATCCTCATCTACGGCTTTTCCAGAGAGGTTAACCTGAACGCCTGGTTCTACGTTCTGGTCATTGCCGGCATCTACCTTGGGGAGTTGATTGACATTTTCAATATGGATTCTTACCTGATCTGTGGAAGCTGCTCCTAGATTGTCGGTTACGGTTAGTGTAAGTATTACATCTTTGCCTTCGCAATTGTTGATATCTGGTGCGGTGTATATAGCGTGGAGTTTGTTCCTGTCATCGAAGGTTCCGCCTGAATCGTTGTCTTCCCACATGTAGGAAACGATGTATCCATCGCTATCAACAGCGCTGGAGTCTTCTAGTAGTAGTTGTTCTGTCTCAGGCACTGATTTTCCTGCTCCCGCGTTGACTATTGGAAAAGAGTTTACAGAAAGCCAGAATGAATCACTGGACTGTCCTCCATTTGAGTCCGTAGCAATCAATGTCATTTGTACTGTTCCACTTACCGTAGGGGCGGTGTAAGTCGGATGGAGCACGGAGGGATCGATGAAGGTGCCAGCCGGGATGCCGCTTGGCTGCGCCTTCCAAGAGTAAGAGGCTATCTGTCCTTGTCCATCCTTGGCCCAGGCGTCGGAGAAGGTAATAGTCTCACCCAGGCCTATCATCACGTCTGGCCCGGCGTCCACCGAAGGAAGGATATTAACTTCTACGGTTTCAGAGTCGAGTTTTTCAGATCCATCAGTTAGGTTTACTGTATTAGTCAGAGTTGCTGGCGCGTTTGCTTGTACACGCGCTTTGATTTGGACAACAACGGTCTGTCCCTTCGTCAGTTTGCCTAATGAAATCATGCCATAGGGTGGAAGTGTTTGCCATTCAGATTGATCTATATTGTAAGATGCGTTGTATTGATCCAGGCCAGTTGGCAGATTGTCATCGATTGTGAGGCTGGCGGTGCTGCCATTGTTATCGACACATATGCGATATGTAAGATAATTCCAGCGGGCAACAGGATCAGGTGATGCTGTGATGCTTATCGATGCATTGCTTGCAGACACAGGACTGACAGACGCAGCAATCGCCAGCAACGCCCCAACGAGTATAGGCAGCACACGAGTAAGCATAGGATTGTCCTCCAACTAGACAGTGTCATCATTAAACGAGAAGCTTCGGTCATTGTTGTCACAATCATGTTGCGGGTTTGTTAGCTGAGAAAAAGACAGACGACCCTAGCGCGAGAACAGCTCTCGCGAGCGGTAGAAGTAGTCTCCCCCGGAGATCACAGCAAGAGCTATTGCTAGGTATAGGAACACGTCTTCTGTCGTCAGTAGCGCTGGGCTAAGCTCGAAATAGCGGCCAGCAAGGATGATCAGCACTAGACCGATGTGCGACAGCGTCTTCAGCTTGCCCAAAGGGCTGGCGGAAATCACCTTTCCTTCAGCGATTGCCATGATCCGTAGACCAGTGACGAGGAATTCACGTGAGATTATAACCATTGTCACAGATGCGCTTAACTCACCCAGCTGCACGAATGAAATCAGCGCGCCAGCTATGAGCAGCTTATCGGCAATGGGGTCTGCAAACTTGCCAAAAACTGTAGTTTGGTTCAGGCTTCGGGCTAGATACCCGTCGACTGCGTCTGATGCGGCGGCCAGCACGAATAAGACGATTGCCAAGATAGTTCCGACAGGTCTGTCCATCAGGAGAAGGTACATGAACAGGGGAACACTGGCGATCCTGGCAAGGGTTATCTGATTTGGGATGTTAGAGCGTATCATTACTTTTCTGGCCCTTAAATAAGTGGTTCTTTGTGATCAATGCGCTTCCGGTCATAATACAGCGTGTATTATCTGCCAGAATGATTCAGCTTCCAGTGATGCCCCACCGACCAGCGCCCCGTCGATATCATCTTGCGACATGAGTGATGCGGCATTCTCAGGCTTCACGCTACCACCGTACAAAATGCGTATCTGTTCACTTGCTGTCTGACTGTAGTAGGAAGCAATCCATTTCCTGATCATGCTGATAGTCCGTTGTGCTACCTCTGGTGTAGCAGTCTTCCCTGTACCTATTGCCCAGATTGGCTCGTAGGCTATGGTCACCTGATTAAGCTTATCCTGGCCTATTCCATTGAGGTCTTGCTCCAGTTGAAAGGTAAGTTTCTCTTCTACACGATCGTGCTCAGATAGGGTTTCTCCCACGCACAGAATCGGCATAAGGCCGCTGTCAAGAGCTGAATGGAGCTTCCGGCAAACCGTTTTGTCATCTTCGCCAAACAGCTCACGTCGCTCAGAGTGTCCTATCAAGACATAGCTACAGCCGCATGCTTCCAGCATATGTCCAGAAATGGCTCCGGTGAAAGCCCCTTGTCTCTCGTGATGTAAGTCTTGTGCGCCCAGCTGAACGGATGTGTTTTTAATCAACCTCCCTGCTCGATCCAAGCTGGTGTAAGGCGGAATTATTAGGATATCATGGTTATCTACTCCATTCACCTTTGGTAGGAGCTCTAAGATAAACCGCTCAGTCTCATCTGTGGTCTTGTTCATCTTCCAATTGCCAGCAATTAATTGTCGCCTCTTAACCATATTCCACCTCCGTGCCCCGATTATAACAGCAGTTTCTTGTAGGGCGAATCGATTGACTTAGCACGCGCTGCGACCTATGATCAAGCAGCGAGGAAGTTGTGAGGAGGTTCACATGGCAGTTGCAGGTGCAGCGATAGTAGCAATACTAGTTATCTTTTTGTCAAACGCAATTCGTATTGTGCGGGAGTATGAGAGGGGGGTTATATTCAGGCTGGGAAGGCTTGTTGGCGCAAAAGGGCCGGGGATATTTTTGCTTATCCCAATTGTTGATAAGATGGTGAAGGTCACGCTGCGAATGATTACTCTTGATGTGCCTCCGCAGGAGGTTATTACTAAAGATAATGTAACTACCAGTGTTAATGCAGTTCTTTTCTTTAGAGTTGTAGACGCTAATGCGGCTATAGTTCAGGTAGAGAATTACATAGAAGCAACTAGGCAGATTGCTATGACCACTCTGCGAAGTGTTTTAGGTGGGGTTGAGCTAGATCAGCTACTCGCTGAGCGAGAGGAGATTAACCTCAAGCTGCAAGAGATAATCGACGCACAGACTGATCCTTGGGGAATAAAGGTAAAAACGGTTGAGATCAAAGATGTGAAGATACCTGGGGATATGCAACGAGCGATCGCTCGGCAAGCTGAGGCAGAGCGTGAAAGAAGGGCTAAGATCATCAATGCAGAGGGTGAGCTGCAAGCATCTACTAAGCTATCCGAGGCAGCAGGAATCATAAGCAAGAACCCGGCGGCGCTTCAGCTACGCTATTTGCAGAGCCTTGTTGACATCTCAGCCGAGAATGCTTCCACGATAGTGTTTCCAATACCGATAGATATGTTCAAGTTCTTTCAGAACACTAATACACAGGATACCAAGTAGTAACCAAATGAAGCATTACGATGTAGTAGTGGTTGGCGCGGGTCATGCTGGCTGCGAAGCGGCTCATGCCTCCGCCAAATTGGGGGTGCACACAGCGCTCGTCACAATAAACCTTTCTGAGATCGGTAAGATGCCCTGCAATCCCGCTATTGGCGGACCGGGGAAGTCTCAGATTGTGCGCGAAATAGATGCTCTTGGTGGCATGATGGGGAGGATAACCGATGAGGCAGCCCTCAACATCCGCCTGCTGAACACCAGCAAAGGCAGGGCAATGCAGGTGCGTCGCGCCCAAGCGGATCGCGATGAGTACAAATTGCGGTGGAAGCAGATTTTAGAAGAAACGGATGGACTCGATCTGATTGAAGGCATGGTAGATGAGATACTAGTGTCTGATCACCGGGCAAGAGGTGTCCGCACCCGCGAAGGATTGGAAATCGTTGCCAGAAAAGTGATCATCGCAGCTGGCACGTTTCTGAACGGAGAAGTATTAATTGGAAATGTAATCTATTCAGCAGGACGTAGCGGTGAGCCTCCGTCGGTTGAGCTAGCTGAATCATTGCAAGGATTTGGGCTATCTATGAGCCGCTTGAAGACCGGTACGACGCCACGTGTGAACAGACGTTCAATAGACACCGGCAGCCTTGAACATCAGCACACCAGTGATATCCCGCTTGGTTTCTCTTTCTGGCGCGAGCAAAGGGTATTGCCAGATGACTTCCCAGTTTACGTGTCCTACACTAATGAAGAGACTCATCGTATCATCCGTGACAATCTGTCTTTGACCCCGAACTTCAATGGGCTGATCACAAGCGAAGGCCCGCGTCATTGTCCCTCCTTGGAAGCTAAAATCGTCAAGTTCCCTGATCGGACGAGTCACAAGGTCTTTCTAGAGCCAGAGGGTCGTAACTCGGCAGAGATCTACTTGCAGGGGATCTACACGGCATTTCCCCCTGACATACAGGACCGCATCGTGCACAGCATCGAAGGATTAGAAAGGGCGCAGATTGAACGATACGGTTACGACATACAGTATGACTACGTAGATCCAAAACAGCTTTCGGTGATCCTGGAGTTGGATGGAATTGATGGTTTGTTTCTCGCTGGCCAGGTGAATGGGACAACCGGCTATGAGGAGGCAGCCGGGCAAGGTCTTGTGGCTGGGGTGAATGCCGCTCGCTCAGTTAAAGGAGAACCCGCGTTTATCATCTCTCGTGGCGAGGCCTTCATTGGTGTCATGATAGATGATCTGGTTACCAAAGGGGTTATGGAGCCTTATCGTATGCTTCCCTCGCGGGCCGAGTACCGGGTTACGCTAAGAGAAGGTAATGCAGATCTGCGGCTGGCGGAAAAGGGGCATGAGCTGGGCTTGCTTGATGATCGCTGTTACGAGCAGATGCTTGCGCGCAAAGAAAAAGTGGAGAAGCTTCTAATGCATCTGAGAAATCAACGTATCGGGTCACGCCATGAGCTTAACCAAGCTCTGGACAGGCGTGGAACTCCTAGGCTTTCTGAAAATGGCGCTAGCTTGTATGAGCTTCTCCGGCGGCCACCTGTTCGGATATCTGATTTTGTTTCAATCAACGAATATCCTGGGGATGTGCTTGACGAGGTAGAGATAGTAGCCAAATACAGTGGATATCTGGAGCAACAAGAAAGAGAGATTCAGCGCCTGGCGCGGATGGAGGAACTTACAATTCCCGAGGAGATTGACTACGGTCGTCTGGAAAGCCTTTCGATCGAGGGTCGCGACTTGCTCTCTCGCGTACGTCCTCGCACTCTTGGTCAAGCATCACGCATTCCAGGCGTAGCGAGGGCTGATCTCTCGATGTTGGCTATCATCCTGCATCAATAGAAGATTTCGCGGTGGTTGCGTACAACCATTCAGATTTGCGATCTCTTTAGCAAGTGACAAAGACAGTAATTTGCTGTTCAAATAAAGGGAGGAGCATTGCACAAGTTTCTAATTCTTGCTATTGGCTTGATGCTAGCCGTTGTTCTGATGGCAAACTACACCCCAGTGCAGCATGATACAGTTGCTTGTGGGTGTACGAGGACCATCACCAAAATTCACAACATTCAGGGAAGCGGTGAGGTAAGCCCCCTTGTGGGCGAAATCGTGAGTGTAGAAGCTGTTGTAACAGCAGACTTCAGTCAACCGACCGCTCTTAGTGGTTTCTTCCTACAAGAAGAGGATGAAGACGCTGACGGAGATGTAAACACATCCGAGGGGGTGTTCGTGTACACCGCGGATGATATGGTGGATGTAATGGTTGGCGATCTTGTTTGCGTAACTGGCACGGTAGCCGAACATCAAGGCCTGACGCAGCTGGAAAACGTTACGGAAATAGTAGTATGTAGTTCGGACGATCTACCCAGGCAAGCCTTTATTACCTTGCCTCTCAAGTCGGTTACTTGTCTAGAAAAGATTGAAGGTATGCGGGTTAGCTTTCCACAGGAACTTACTGTTACTGATACGTTCAACCTTGGCCGCTACGGTGAGGTTAAACTCTCCAGCCGACGCCTTTACTCTCCCACTGAAGTGGCAAGTCCCGGTGAATCAGCTCGAGCAATAATAGCAAGAAACGTTTTGGATAATGTGATTCTTGATGACGGAATCATTGCCCAGAATCCCGATCCTACTATCTTTCCTGTGCCCGAGCTTACGGCAAGGCGTACCTTGCGCGCAGGTGACGCTGTGATGGGGGTTGAGGGAGTTCTTACATATCGGCGGGGTGAATACATGATAGAACCTACAGCAGAGCCAGTGTTTGTCTCTGTCAACCCTCGCGAGTCAGTTGCGCCTGGCATAGAGGGGCAACTGCGGGTGCTAAGCTTCAATGTTGGTAACTACTTCAACGGTGACGGATGTGGTGGGGGGTTCCCGACTGCGCGTGGGGCCTTTAGCCTTGAAGATTTCGAACGCCAGCGCAACAAGCTAGTTAAGGCGCTAGTTGCAGTTCAAGCAGACATAATAGGCCTCATGGAGATAGAGAACGATGGTTTTGGGTATACAAGTGCGATTCATGATCTTGTAGCAGGGATGAATGCTGCTGCTCCGATTGGGACGACGTATGCTTACGTAACTCCAGCTGATAAACCGTCAGAAACAGATGAGATTACAGTAGCTTTAGTTTATCGTGCACAGACTGTAGGGACTCAAGGTACTGCAGTGATGATGCCATCTGCTGACCTGCCGAAGATGAACCGCTTACCACTGGTGCAGACATTTATCCATAAGGCAAGCGGAAAGATCATAACAGTGGTCGCTAACCACTTGAAATCTAAAGGAGCATCTTCGGCACACGGGCTAGATCGCGACCAAGGGGATGGACAGGGATGTTGGAACAACAACCGTACAAAAGCCGCAGAAGCGATCCTGGGATGGCTTGCTACAGACCCTACACAATCGGGTGACCCTGATGTGCTGGTTATTGGCGATCTCAACTGCTATACGAAAGAAGATCCCATCAAGGTTCTTATGGAAGGGGGTTACACGGACCTGTTGTCGCACTTTTCGGAAACGCCAGAGTATACCTATGTGTACGAAGGTGAAGCAGGAGCGATAGACCACGCGCTTGCTTCTGCTTCTCTTCTAGACCAAGTCAAGGCGATAGCGGTATGGCACATCAATTCTGATGAGCCTTCTATCCTGGGATATAGCAGTGCTTACAAGTCGTCAGATCAGCTGAGAAAGCTATACCAGAATGACCCCTTTCGCTGTTCAGATCATGATCCGTTAATCGTAGACATCGATCTAGAGTGATACTATTTTAGGCTTTTGGTTTGCTCGTGTAACAATTGCTAGCTGAAGTAATTTTCTAGTAGGTTGATAGCTAATAGTAAAAAATCTGTAAAAGGATGGAGGAGAAAATTGAGCAGGGTAGTGTTGATTACCGGCGCATCACGTGGGATAGGAAAGGCGTGTGCTGAGAGGCTTGTGGCTGAAGGTGATAACGTCTATGGAACGAGCCGCCATCCAGAGGCTGAAAATGGAGATAGAAACCTGCACATGTTGGCCATGGACGTTAACAGAGATGAATCGGTAAATGCTGCTGTAAACAAGATACTTGCAGTGGAGAGAAGGATCGATGTCGTAATTAACAATGCCGGGTTTGGGATAGCGGGATCGGTAGAAGACACCTCAGTTGAAGAGGGAAAGTCCCTTTTCGAAACCAACTTCTTTGGCGTGCTTCGAGTATGCCGTGCAGTACTTCCCACAATGAGAAATATGGGGCGGGGAACGATAATAAACATATCTTCACTAGGAGGCCGAATCGGTCTTCCGTACCAAGGACTATACAGCGCCACTAAGTTTGCTATTGAGGGCTTGAGCGAGGCGTTGCGTATGGAGCTACGTCAATTTGGCATAGATGTCACGCTAGTCGAGCCCGGCGATGTATGCACTGACTTTACAGATAGTAGGCTTTATACAAGTGCCTCTATGGGTAGTTCGCCATATCACAAAAGCATGGAGCGTACGATGACGGTAGTGGAAAGAGATGAGAGGGGAGGATCGTCTCCGGGGCAAATTGCAGATCTTGTAATGCGCATACTTGCTAAACCTTCGCCCAAGGTACGTTACTCTACAGGAGGTTTATCACAGCGTGCTGCGGCTGTTCTAAAGCAAATAACGCCAAGCCGTTTTTTCGAACGAGCAATTATGAGATACTATAGGGTCGTGTAAGCTCGATCCAACACCACATAGCGCTGAGTGAAAAGCAAGAAGAGGAGAGCAAAATCGTGGATCTATTTGAAAAGTGCCGGGGTTTTTACTCCGATCCGGCAGTAGCGCATAAAATGGGTTACCCAGCGAGCCCTCAGGAAGCTCGGGAAATGGGTCTTTACCCATTCTTCATCCCGTTAGACCAGAGTGAAGGGACCGAGGCCATAATTGATGGCAGACGATTGATCATGATTGGCTCTAACAACTACTTGGGGCTTACGGCTCATCCATATGTGCGCCAAGCGTCATTGGAAGCGCTAAAACGTTTCGGCCCAAGCTGTACTGGTTCTCGATTTCTTAATGGTACGCTGGCTTTGCACGAGGAGCTCGAGCTACGGTTGGCGAAGTTTGTGGGTATGGAGGCTGCGCTAGTCTTCAGCACCGGTTATCAGACTAACCTGGGTACCCTGTCCGCGCTGATCGGAAGAGGGGATGTGCTAATAGGGGATCGTGAGAATCATGCCAGCCTTGTTGATGGAGCGCGGCTTTCTTTTGGGAAGCTCTTGCGCTTTCGACACAATGACATGAATGATCTAGAACATGTCCTGGCAAGTATCCCAAGCAGTGCCGGAAAACTGGTTGTGGTGGATGGTGTGTTTAGCATGAGCGGTGAAATAGCTCCTATTCCCGAAATAGTACCATTGTGCCGTAGATATGGGGCGCGGCTGATGGTTGATGATGCCCACGGAATAGGCGTTACTGGACTAGGCCATGGCACAGCAGCGCACTACGGGTTGACAGATCAAGTTGACCTGATCATGGGGACGTTCAGCAAGTCATTGGCCTCGATCGGTGGTTTTATTGCTGGGGAGGCCTCAACGATACATTGGATAAAACACCTGGCCCGTCCTCTCATATTCAGTGCTAGCCTTCCGGCGCCCAATGTCGCTGCTGTCCTTGCTTCGCTCGATGTCATAGGACAGGAGCCTGAGCGAGTGGGCCGAGTCAACATGATCTCAGAAAGGATGCGCACGCGTTATCAAGAATTAGGGTTTGAGGTTGGTAAGAGCAAGACTCCAATCATCCCACTGTTTTTCGGAGATCAACTCAAGACAATGAAAATGTGGAAAGCCCTGTTTGAGGCCGGCGTATATGCAAATGTTGCACTTCCGCCTGCGGTGCCGCCTGGCGAGTCGATCTTGCGGACAAGCTATATGGCTACCCATACTGACGAGCAAATGGACAGAGTGATTGATGTATTTTCTCAAGCCGCAAGAACTGAGGATTTGTAGCTTCGTGAGTAGGTAAAGATGCAAGCCAACAAAAATGAATGCGATAGTAGTTACAGACGGATGTGCCATTTTGTAATGAACGGCGGGCTGACAATGGGGGAAATGCTTCAGTAGTCAGTAAAAGCTCTTATCGCTATAATAGATTGTTGCTAAAATACTCAAGGAAGGTGATAACGATGAAATGGACTACACTTGTTCTGGGTATGCTGCTTTGCAGTGTGGTTGCTATCGCTACTCCGCTCTCCCTTTGCGACTTCCACTCGCCACAGACTAGTTTGACTGATCTCAGACTGTCTTTCAGTTACAGGTACTTCGACAATCCGGCAGAGCCTGGGGTAGAGGTAAACTCAGGGAAGGTACGCCTGGACTACTCTCAGCTGTTTGATTCCCTTGATTATGGCTTCACACTGTCTGGAAATGGGTCTGTCAATCTGGAAAATTCTGTCGTTGCTGGTGGCCTCGGTCAAGCAAGTGGCACTTTTCGCTATTACTTGAGCGAGGAGATGCCAGTTTTCGGCTTCGGGGGGGGCAATGCTTCCTACTCCTTCGGCCAGATTAAGCCCGCTGTAAGCATTGGCTTGGGAGTTGGCTACGGAAGGTTCAGCGATGTCACACCGATGGCAAAGGCAATGAATATCCAGGGGGAACTCGTAAAACTGGGCGCGATAAGCGGTCAGCTTTCGGATGACGCGCTCATGGCAGTTGCTGAAGAGATAGGCAGGAGGGTAGAGTACGAGGCTATAAAAGACCTTGTGGCGGCCATCGAATTGATAATTGAGGAGGCAGCTGGGGTTAGCTTAGACGCGCGTGCTCTTCTCACAGTGGAAGATGGCATTCTAGCAACGGGCGATAAAGCGAGCTGCGGCTGGGCGCTCCAGGCAGGGCTAGGTTACGAATTGATTGATCCGACGGGTGGTACTCAGGACATATTGGTAACCATTTCAGGCGATGCTTCGCTTGCACCGGTACCAGGGTCCCAATTGACTTTGCACGCAGCCTTCTATGGGCCCTTTGATATTCTATCAGAAAATACCTTGACCGCGAGTGGGGTTTATGAGTATTTGCTGAAGGAGGATGTTGATCTTATCCTCGATTATCAGCTACAGCGCGTTCAGCCATTAACGGGGAGTGTCTCAGAGAGCCAATCACTTACAGCATCAGTATCCTTTGACATCGGCGATGCGGATATCGCTGTCGAAGCTGGCATTACCAAGGGAATTGGTGCAACCGCCTGGTCGCAAGAATTAATTATATCTGCGGGGATGGACCTTCTGTAGAGCATTATCGTAATCATTTGCGTTAGGTCGGGGAGGTCTCTGGCCTCCCCTTTCTTCATTTGGGCGGATGTTAACAGGGCTTAAGGCTGCAAGGGGCAGGGATACTTCACTAAATGGAGGATGTATCAGTAATGAAGCTGCTGATTGTTTATGCTGATCATTTCGGGTACAAAACGACGATCAAGACCCTTGACTTAGAAGGTGAGCGGGATGAGGAGAAACACATCGAGGACGTGATTGTGGGTTTCATACATGTTGAGCCACAGGATGAAGAAAAGTCGGGTGCGGTTGAGACTCATATGGTAAAACACCTAAAGTGGGCAGCGCGGAAGAACGGGACCAGCAGAATAGTCTTGCACTCCTTCGCGCATCTAGCGGAGGAAAAAGGATCGGCGCAATTCACGAAGGATCTTCTTGATAGAGCTCAGGAAAGACTGATAAAGTCTTCATATGAAGCGCTACAGACACCTTTCGGGTTCTTCCTTGACCTGCACCTTGATGCTCCCGGACATCCACTGGCACGGATTTTCAAGTCGTTATAGGTACTTCTCCTTGTCGCAACCCTGCTCATACTATGCTGGCTATGTTGTAAGGGCTCCTTTTTGCTATTAGTATCGATTCATGCCAATTACTCAATCATAGGCTTCTCGAATCTGTTGGGTTGCTAGGAGTTCTTTAAGGTGTTTCATATCATCCCAAGATTCTAAGTTCCTGTGCACGACGTAATACTTCTGTGGAATTGGGTGTGTCCCCACAATTACCGGGATGTTATATTGCTCCTTAATGAATGCCACGAAGTAATCGATGTATGGGCAGGGTGGGTAACCAACTACCAATCCTGTTGCCAGATGTATTGCCTCAGCACCATTTCTTAGCATCTCTTCAGGCACGTACTCTACATTTCCACCCGGGCAGCCGCCGCAGGTCGAGTAACCTACAAGCTCCAGGGGGTCAGAAATGGTGTAACGAGAAAAGGCGCCGCTTCTTTCGTTCATTGCACGTATACACTTTCCGCCGCCACAAGAGCGATAGCGATCGCAAATAATTATTCCAATCTTCATATCTCCTCCTAGTAGCGGTAGTCTAGACCAGCTAACTCTCGACGTCAAGCCACGGAGCTGCTAGATGATCCTTGTGTTTCGCCCCTAGTTAGAGAAGCTAAGCTTCGAGAAGGGCAGTACCGCTTACCTGGAGCTTGAAATGTCGATAGAGCTTGCTTATTCTGGAAATACTATGAGCTTGATCGTTGCTGTTCGGGATGACCAGGATATAGTGCTTGCTAGCGATGGACGTGTGCTTGATGATCGCTCTTACGTAATTTCGGAGCACTCCTTGAAGACGCTGGCTCTTAATCACGATGTCTGTCTTGGTCTTGCCGGGCCGACATACACAATGAGACAGGTGCTTACAGCCCTTGGAGTGAGGTGTCACAGCACACATCCTATTGATCTTCTTGGTGAGTGTCAGGAAGCTGCATGTCCGGTTGATGTAGACTATCGCGACGCTCGAGATGAGATCACAAAGGTGTTAGATTGGATGGGTCGACACTTTTCCCCCAGCAAGCGCTTGACAAGCGTTCCATCAGTGATCCTAGCGGGGAAAGAGGGAGCAGAACCTGCTTTGAGTCAGTGGGCTTTTCCGGTACGAGAATTGGAATCATCAGTGACTGTGGGATACTCGCATGCCATAGTGGGGAGCTTACCTGACCCGGGATCGCAGGAATTGGCAGAACTTCATAGGATGGTTCAAGAAAAGCAGACTACTGTGGGGGCGGAGGAAAGATTGGCTAAGGCCGTGCGGTTCTGCGCTGAGTACTTCGGAATGTACGGGCCAATAAATAAGAACGTTTCTGTTCGTAGGATGTCGCGTAGATTTGGCTTGAATAATGCATGAAGAAGGGTTGATTTTTTCTTGACTGAAGGATCTTTTGCCTTTATCATTATTGGCAGTTAGGAATATTGAGTGCTAGTTGTTGTTCTTGGAGGTTGGAGATGCCGCTATATAGGTACAGATGTGGATCGTGTGGTAATGAATTCACGGTTTTGGTACGCCAGGGAAGCGATGGCAATGTTGTTTCGTGCCCAGAGTGCGGAAGCAACAAGGCACAGCGAGTAGTATCGCGGGTGGCGGTTCAGTTTAAAGGAAGCGGTTACTACAAAACAGATTATGCGCGTAGGGGTAAGTCGCGATCTGGTAACGCGGCAAACGACAGCCGCCAAAAAGAAACCTCTTCTAGTGAGGATACACCGTCAGCTGACTCCAAGGCGGATAACAGCAAAATCGGATCGGGAACCAGCAGCCCCCAACCGTCTAAGTCCCCTGACAAACACATCCAGCACAAGAGAAAAGTCAGATAGCCTAATGGGTTGGTTTTTGGCAAGCAGCCGAAAACTGTCTTTGGGCAAGCAAGGCTTGCAGTGGCACTCAATACTTTTCTTGCAACTGGCTAACGTTTTTCCTTGCACGCGCGATTTGGGTATAACTTTTGTTTGATGCATTTGATTGCCTGATTATGGTGGATGCATAACAACCCTTGGGGCTAAGGAGGTCAAGATGACTAGAAAATTGGTCATGTTACGGCATGGTGAAAGCGAATGGAACCTGGCAAATAAATTCACAGGATGGACGGATGTCGATCTTAGCCCGCAGGGGGTCAAGGAGGCCAAGAGAGCGGGCGAAATACTTCGTGAGGAGGGGTACACATTTGACGTCGCCTATACCTCTGTACTCAAGCGAGCGATTCGCACGCTATGGATCACGCTTGATGAGCTTGATTTGATGTGGATCCCTGTTTACAGAAGTTGGCGCCTAAACGAGAGGCATTACGGGGCCTTGCAGGGGTTCAATAAGAAAGAGACAGCCCAAAAGCAGGGAGAAGAGCTGGTTCACCAGTGGCGGCGAAGTTACGCTGTTCGCCCTCCGGCACTTGAGCCAAACGATAAGAGGCATCCGCGATCTGACCCACGATATGCAAACCTAAAGCCAGAAGAAATACCAGCCACTGAATGTCTTAAGGATACCCTTGAGCGGGTGCTGCCATATTGGCACGAGACCATAGTTCCTGCCCTAAAAAGAGATGAGCGCGTACTGATTGTGGCTCACGGAAATAGTATGCGCGCACTGGTCAAATACCTAGATAACGTCTCCGAGGAGGAAATTACGGGGCTTAATATACCGACCGGGTTTCCCCTCGTTTATGAACTGGACGATGAGCTTAAGGCACTTGATCACTACTATCTAGGTAATGCAGATGAGATAGAAAATGCAGCTTCTTCTGTGGCCAAGCAAGCTTCCAGCGGAAGATAGCTCGGCTGGATGGTTTGAACGGCGGTATATTGCCAGAGTATGAGCAAGACGGGAGATAACTCTCTGAAAATGGGTCTAACAGGAAACCGGCCTAGGGTTCATCTAACGAGCCTGGGGTGCGCAAAGAATCTAGTGGATTCAGAGAGGATCCTAGGCCGGCTGGCCTCAGCTGGAGCGATTGTAGGTGCAAACGCTGAAGAAGCTGATATCATAATTGTTAACACATGTGGTTTTATTGATCCTGCAAAGCGAGAATCAATAGATACAATCATTGAGTATGCTCAATTTAAGAAAACTGGGCCTTGTCAGCGGCTTATTGTAATGGGGTGCCTTGCGCAACGCTATACAGAAGAGCTACGCGCTGGATTTCCAGAGGTGGACGGCGTTTTCGGCCTGAACCAGGATGAGAAGATATTGGTTGCATGTGGCCTTACCCCGAGTCAAGGAGGAGGCCGTTTCCTACTTACTCCGCAACACACTGCTTACCTACCTATCTCGGACGGCTGCGATAGTAAGTGTACTTATTGTGCTATTCCTATAATCCGCGGGTCATATCGGGAACGGCCTAGCCAAGAGATCATTGCTGAAGCAGAGGACTTGGTGAGGGAGGGAGTTCGTGAGATCAATGTTATCGCTCAGGATACAACTGCATATGGGGCAGCGACTTCACGAGGAATACATATTTACGACCTCTTGGCGCGGCTAGCAGAGATTCCCGATCTTAGATGGATCCGCTTGTTATACACACATCCTGCCCATTTTCCAGAGGGGCTTATAGATGCTTATGCCCAGATTCCGAAACTTTGTCCGTATGTTGATCTTCCTCTGCAGCACCTAAGCGATTCCGTACTCCACCGAATGGGAAGAGGTGTAACAAAGAAGCGGTGCCTCGATCTTATAGCTAAGCTACGTGTGCGTATCCCAGATATCGCTATTCGTACAACTTTTATTGCTGGATTTCCCGGTGAGGCAGAGGCTCAGTTTCAGGAGTTACTGGGATGTGTCAGGAAACTCAAGTTTGAGCAACTAGGGGTATTTGCTTATTCACAGGAGGAAGGAACGCCGGCATCACTCATGCGTAACCAGCTTTCACAGAGGATCAAGAAATCGAGGGTTCGAGAGTTGATGCTTGCTCAGCAAGAGATAGCCTTCGCTCACAATGCCTCCTTGGTTGGGCAGCGGCTGGAAGTACTCATCGATAGAGCCGCAGAAAATGACTCTGTATGGGTAGGGCGGTCGCGTGCGCAGGCTCCGGATGTAGATTCTGTGACGTATGTAGAAGGGAGCGATCTTAGCCCTGGCCAGTTTGTGGAAGTTAAGATAACTGGGGTGAATGATTATGATTTAGTCGCTTGCCTTATTGAGGAGAATGTCGATGGAATACCTGCTTGAGATCGATGCTTCGTTACAGCCTTCACCCCTGATTGCAGGGCTTGTTTGGGCAGAGGAAATTGAAAGGCCTTTTGCTACTGACAGGCCTCCAGACTTCTTGACCGAGGCTGTCTTGGAGGCGAGAAGGGCCGGCGAGGAATACGTTTCTGCTGGAATGCGGGCTAGCGTGCGCAAGATGCTTCGCTATGGCAAGTATCACCCAAGCGGGCGTGGAAAACCGGCAAGTGAGTTCCTTCTACGGGTCGCTCTGCAGAATGAGTTTCCCTTGGTAAACGCGCCGGTTGACGTGAACAATGTGATCAGCCTTGCCTCTGGCCTTCCCGCTTCCATTTTTGATTCGGATGTGTCAGGAACCCATCTGTTGATCAGGCGTGGTCATCCTGGTGAGGCGTACTTGTTTAACACCTCTGGGCAGTCGATTGATCTGCAGGACCTGGTAGTTGTCTGTCGCAAAAATCAAGGTAACTGGGAGCCGTGTGGCAACCCAGTCAAGGACTCAGTTGCCACTAAGATAAGCCGGGGCACGAAAGATGTGATAGCTGTAATCTATGCCCCTGTGGATCAGCCCATGGAAGTGCTCGGTCACTGGGTGGAAAAATACGCAATGCTTCTTTCATCTCATTGCGCGGCTGAGACAACTGGCTACCGCATCGTTGAACCCTAATTTGTAAATCATTCTTAGTCTCAGCAATTGAGCCAATAGTGAGCGACATTTGCACCTGAGCTGCTTGATTCTATTTGTGATCAAGCAGCTGAACTGGTGCTAAAGCAATGAGGGCAGACAAGTTAGTGGCCAGAACCGCCCTTGTTTAAGGCTGTGTCCTTGCCAGTACTGCCTCAGCCAGTTGATCAAAACAGGATGTTAATTTTGGAGGAAGCTCTTGCCTCTTCGAACCATGCATTCCATCGATGTGACTCAGCGGTATTTAGAAGGCTGTTTCGAATCTCTGACGCCACGTCGGCCAGAGGCACGACGGTACCATCTTCATTAGTGTACTCTTCCTGGTGTGTATTGTAGTATTCCTCCACCTCGTCATCGCTCACCGTAACATCTGACACAACCGATTTTTGCAGCGCTTGAACCATTAGTTGTTCCCGCAAGCTTTTTTCCAGCTGTGCCTTGTATTCGTCCAGCGACGAACCTTGCTGCTTCAGCGCGGCGTCGATTTCCTCCATAGTCATCTGGTTCTGTTGCATGATCTGATCAAGGTGTGACTGTACTTTTTCTGATAGTACGGACTCCTCGACACTTACGCCTAGGGAGTTTGCCTGCTGAATCATGATGCGACTGTCGATTATCCGGTCGAGCACGTCACGCTGGTAGCGGTCAAGGAATGCGGCCCCCTCTGGGGTGGAAAATAGGCTTTGTGCAAATGCCTGAGGAAGCTCAGATAGCAATACCTGAAAAATCTTGGACATTTCTGAAGCACTATTCAAAGTAGCTATACTGATCTCCTCCCCGTTGACTATTGCAGCAACGGTATCAGATGGTGTTTGGGTGGCTACCGGGCTATCTTGAGAAAGAGCGGGAACCGAGCTCAGGAAAAGCCCGATCAATACTAGAAATAGAGTCTTTTTCACGTGAAACCTCCGTTTGATTCTTAATTAGCAAACATCGTCCATAATTATGCGTGGCTTTTCAAG
>CAZKFV010000009.1:0-23347 GCA_964552295.1 uncultured Thermotogae bacterium
TATCACCAGATTCGTATTGGCAAGGATGGTTATCAGGACTATAGCGACGGAGTGTTCGTGATCGCTAATCAAACTCGAACGGTGAATGCAAACCTTAATCCACTTGCGGCGGTTAACCAACCGCCAACGGCTGCGTTCAGTTTTTCTCCCACGAATCCGCTGGTAGGGGCATGGATACAATTTGATGCATCTGCATCAAGTGACAATGATGGATCGATAGTCTCCTACTCATGGAACTTTGATGATGGGACGACATCGACACAGAAGTCACCGTGGAACCAATTTGATTCTCCTGGCAGCTACAACGTGCAGTTGAAGGTTACCGACGACGATGGAGCCACTGATACCCGGGTTCGCACCGTACAGGTTGGAGCGGTTAACCAACCGCCTAAGGCGGAGTTTAGCTTTTCACCCACGAATCCGCTGGTAGGGGCATGGGTGCAGTTTGATGCATCTGCATCAAGTGACAGTGATGGATCGATAGTCTCATACTTGTGGAACTTTGATGACGGGACGACATCGACTCAGAAGTCACCGTGGAATCAATTTGATTCTCCCGGTAGCTACAACGTCCAGTTGAAGGTAACAGATGACGATGGAGCCACTGACACCCAGGTTCACACCGTACAGGTTGGGGCAGTCAACCAACCGCCAACGGCTGCGTTCAGTTTTTCTCCCACGAATCCGCTGGTAGGGGCATGGGTGCAGTTTGATGCATCTGCATCCAGTGACAGTGATGGATCGATAGTCTCCTACTCATGGAACTTTGATGATGGGACGACATCGACACAGAAGTCACCGTGGAACCAATTTGATTCTCCCGGTAGCTATGACGTGCAGTTGAAGGTAACAGATGACGATGGGGCGACTGACACCCAGGTTCACACTGTGCAGGTTGGGGCAGTCAACCAACCTCCAGTTGCCGCATTCAACTACTCTCCTAGCTCGCCCGATGTAGGAGAGAATATTGTGCTTAACGCCAATATGTCATATGATCCCGATGGTTCTATAAGCTCATACCAGTGGGATCTAGATAACAATGGAACGACGGACGCCACTAACAAGGTAGTCTCTGTGGTTTACTACAATGCTGGGCCTCACACAGTGCGTTTGACGGTAGTTGATAATAAAGGCACCTCTGCATCAACAACTCAGGTCATCAATGTAGCTAGTGGAGGAATTCCCGGGCAACCCAATATGGGCAACACTCCGGGGATCTTTGTATGGGGAACAGATACTTGGCACATTACAGTTAATGCCGGTGCTGGTTGGACAAGTCCGCACAACTATCGACTAGAGCTACGCACAGACGGTTCGTTCCAGACAGTGGACCAATCGACAAGTGGTGGGGTTGTTCCTCTTGGGGTTGTGCCCACACCGACCCAGAGTGGTAAAACGCTGGTGTTTGAGGACAGCCTGCAGTCAGGCAGTGTGGACTACACATTCACTGTTCCTGAATCCAGTAGCGTATGGATGAGCCTGAAATTGGACATGAACGGGGATGGTTCACTGGATGAATCGGCTAGCTTTGTGCATTTGAGAGGGATGATGGTACATCCACCGGTGGCCCCGTTTGTGGTAGGTCTTCCCAGTGGGAGCAGTGCCGAGCTAGTTCCAAGCATGAACTTCCGTGTAGGAAGGGCAATGAGTTACACGTCAAGTGTACGCTTTGTCATGTGGATGACTGACATCAATACCCTGGAAGGACATTGATCAACATTAATAACCTGGGGCCGCCTCGCGCGGCCCTTTTTTTATCCTTGCCTAACCTTTAGAAATGATGGTATGATTAATGCACGATGAAGACCGTTCTGGCTGCGATTAATTGGCGTCTTGACCATCCGGAAATCAGATATGATGATTTCTTTGAAGGGATATCGTTTTCCTCAGTTGACACACTTTTCGTAGATTCCCAGTTGATCAGTGAGCGTTGGACTTACGATATCCCAGTAGACAAAGACGGATCTCGGCGCACCTACAGGGATGCAGACCACGGGTTTGGTAAGGTCTTGACGAAGCTATTCCACAAGCGGAGAGATGAAACAGCAGACCTTCTTTATAAGGCAGGAGGATTAGTAGTTTGCCGGCTTCGTCCCCGAGGAGAGGTGCTGAAAGTGGTTTCAGCAAATGGGGTGGCAGAACGAATAGATCGATACAGCTGGCTTCCCAGCGTATCGTTGGTCGATAAGCAGTACCAACTGAGCTTTCCCTCAAATGCCCGATTCGTTCCTCGTCGGGGAGAAGACATATTTTTTGAGAAATCTGGTACCCCGTTTGAGGAATACCTGCGTCAGTTTGCCGATAGAATCTCGTATAGCGCAGTCTATCAGGACACTATATCTACACCGATTGAAAGGTTTGCAACAGTCCTTGCCCGAAACCGGGTGGGGGATGTCGTATCAGCGCAGCTACCATATGATGAAGGGCTTCTTGTGCTCCTTCCTCCTGTTCATGGAGTAGCTCCAGCAGAAGAGGCAGCAGCGTTGGTACTAGCTGCGCAGCATGCCACATTCCGTGCCGGCTTTTTCTCTGAGCCTGACTGGCTCGGCTCGTATCCCATTAAGAACGAAGACTCACTGCGTGATGAACTCAGTCGCCTCACAGAGAGGCGTGACAAGATATCGGCTAAGCTTGGCGAAATAACGGATCGTTTTCGTGAGGCGACGCGTTATAAACGTATGCTATACACGCACGGAAGACGGAACGTGTTCCCAGCGGTAGCTGATTCATTGCGCTTGCTTGGGTTTGAGGTTGATCAGGGTGGAAGAGATTTGATCGCGCGCTCGCCTGACGGTGATGCTATAGTATCGGTTGCGGCAACCGATAGCTCTGCGGTAGGCCTTCAAGACTATCGTCATCTGCTAGATTCTGTAGATCTTGCACGTACTAGTGGTGAAGGGCCAGGAAAGGGTATTCTGGTAGTAAATGCTTCATGTAACCTAGATCCGAAACGCCGCCCGACTGAATTTACCCCCGCAGTACTGCGCGGATGCAAATCGCAGGGATTCTGTCTGATAACAGCATACTCTCTGTATAAACTTGTCCAGCTAGTGTTTTCAAGCCAGCCTTCACAGAAAGAGTTGTCGCGTATACGAAAAGGTATCGTAGAGTGTGACGGGGAGTTTCGCGGGGTAACCTAGGCGTGCTAAGGATTATTGGTCTTTCACTGCTCGCGGCGGTAGCAACTCCTATTGTTTCAAGCTTCTTTGCCTTCATGATGCGTAAGGGATCGTATGGTCAGCGTATCCGGGATTATGGTCCGAAATCGCACAGCATAAAGAGCGGAACACCGACCATGGGAGGTGCGGTGCTTCTTGTTGTATGGGGCATCGCTTTGACCATTCTACGCCGGGATGTATCATCAGAGGGTTTTTTCGTGTTTTTTAGCGGCCTGCTCTTTGGAATGATTGGTCTGTTAGACGATATACTCTCACAGATTAACAAGCGATCGCTCGGACTACGGCCACATCAGAAAATACTTCTATCAATTGCAGCGTCGCTGATTCTATTCCTCTGTTTTCCGTCATTGCATGAAATCTCGATCCTAATCCCTTTCTCTACTTGGTCATTTGTTCTACCGCGTTTCGTGTTTTTCATCCTTCTATGCACAGTATTTCTGTCAACTACAAACAGCATGAACCTGACAGATGGGTTAGATGGTTTAGCTGTTGGAACATCCATAATCATATTTGCGGTATACCTATGCCTTTTCCACAGCAGTAGTTCGATGGCTACGATTTTGCCATTGATCGGAATTTTGATCGGTTTCTTGTGGGTTAATACCTATCCAGCTCGCCTTTTTCTTGGAGATATCGGTTCGTTTGCCTTGGGTGGAGCTATAGGCGGCTCGGCGCTTGTGTCAGGAGTATCACTTAGCTTACCGCTTTTTGCAGGGCTTCTTTTCATAGAGGCAACTTCAGTGATTGTGCAAGTTGCTTATTTTAGGTTCACAGGAAGGAGAATCTTTAAGATGAGTCCACTTCATCATCATCTTGAGGTTTCGAAAGGCATCTCTACTCAATATTTGCTCCCTAACGTTGAGTGGCCAGAACCGAAAGTAACGGTCAGGCTATGGATAGTACAAGCAATACTTACCGGTATAGGATTCCTTTCTGTATATGGCTTCAGATAATGCAAGCAAGACCCTGGTGGAATACTGGCTGTGCCGGAGGTGGGACTTGAACCCACACAAGGTGTAATCCTCACAGGATCCTGAATCCTGCGCGTCTGCCAATTCCGCCACTCCGGCGTGTTTCGCTATAGAAGGGATTTTAAAGAGCTTCTTGCACCCTGTCAAGACAGTCGTTCTAGCCCATCCGCAAATGAATGGTAAAAGACCCAATATGAGTTGTTCTGCTTTCTACTCCTCGCTCCAGGCCCTCATTTCTTCTCTAAATATGCGCAATCTTTCTAGATCAATTGTTGCGTGCAGTACTCCTTCCTCTTCACCCAGGGAGGCGATTGTTACGCCCCATGGGTCAATGACTGTGCTTCTTCCAAGGAGCCCCGCGCCTGCTGTTCCACAAGCAAGCACATATGCCTGGTTTTCTACTGCCCGTGCGTGGCACAGCGCTTTCCAGGCTTCCATGCGCGTCATTGGCCACGCCGAGGGGATAACGAAAACCTCAGTTCCACCTAGAACCATGTCCTTGAATAGCTTCGCAAAGCGCAAATCATAACAGATTGCCATTCCGATTCTTGTCAAGGGCATAGGAAATGTCTGGATATCTTTGCCAGGGGTTAGTGTCTCTCTTTCATCTGAATGGTAGGAAGTCAGGTGTATTTTTCGATACCTGGCTACCAGATCTCCCTTCGGATCGAAAACCAACGAGGTGTTGTAATAGTGTTCTCCTTCTTTCTCAATTAGGCTGCCGCCAACTAGGTAAGCTGATAGCTCGCGCGCCTGTTTGCTTAGAAAGACAGCTGTCTTGCCAGTAAGTGTCTCTGCCAGGTCTTTGCGATTCGAGAAATGTGGAATTCCATGCTGCCATAGCTCTGGAAGCACCACTAGATCAGCCTGTTTGCCATGTTTGGAGAGAAGCATTTTAACACGTTGTGTGCGAGTGGCAAAGGTTTCATCATCAGCTCTTAGCTGGAGCAAGATCGCTCTTATTGAGGGGTTGGTTCCGTTTTTAGTCATGTATGATCCGAGTTTATCTAGCAAAAGGCTCTCCCGCAAACGGACTACTGCAGTAGATTTGGTTTTCTATGTGATATCTGTTACAATGGCGGACGCTTGACCATGTTATTGGGGTGATGGAAGGATCGAAGAGAGGAGACAGGAGACACTGTAAGTAGTGGTGAACAGGGGGTGGCCATGGCTGAACTTAAGGATTTTCGTATCTTTTCCGACTTGAAAGAAAAAGAGATCCAGAAACTGCAAGAGACCTCTAGGAGGATCAAGTACGGGCGAGGAGAGATAATATTTCCGGAAGGAGCACCAGCATTCGGGTTGTATCTTGTCTTTGAAGGTATGGTTAAACTTGTCAAGCGTAGCATGCGGGCTAAGAGTCAGATTCTCAAGATAGTTGGTCCAGGAGAAATTATTGGTGAGACAACCCTGTTTGATAAGGGAACATATAACTCCTATGCAAAGACGCTTGAGCCTGTGGTAGTGGGTTTCATCGAGCGAGGAGACTTTTTCTACTTCCTTGAGCGCCATCCAAAGACAATCTTCCGTCTGTACCAGAAGCTTTCAGAGGAACTGAAAGCCTTTCAGAACAAGCTTGCGGAGAGATCCTATTCATCTAGCAAAGAGCGATTAGCCAGACTGATTCTCCACTTGGGAAAGAGCGGGGTTGAGCTATCGCGGGCTGAACTTGCTGAGATGGCTGGAGTATCTTCTAAAACAGCGATTCGTACGTTGAGTGAGCTCGAAAGCCGTGGGATCATCTCTATTGAGAGCCGGAGGATCAAGATCCTTCGCGAGGAGTACCTGCAAAAGATAATCGAACCATTCTCGATCGAGCTAGATCCAAACTTGATTATCTGAGAATTCCATCTTGGTGTATGAGCTTTGAGAATAAGGTCACTTAACTTGGTGATCGCTGTCCTTTCCATTTGTTAGCAACGTATCTATAGTCTTTCCAGACATTTGTCTTTACTACTAGAGGGTTTGCGCAACCAGTTGATGACGAGGTTAGGGGACCAGTGACGAGTAGATTGAACCAAACAGAGAAGATCGTTATCAGTATAGTTGCGTACGGGATTGGCATCCTGGCTGTAATTCTCCTATTCATTTCGGGGTTTTCCTCGGCAGGTTTCGTTTTTGTCGCGCTTGCTGTTCCTCTTGTGCTTGTATCTACTGCTCTTAAGGTTAGGGCGGCTATTATCCTCGCGTTGGTAACGAGCGCAATGGCTGCACCATTTCTTGTTTTTGAGCTGCATGAAACAGGTCTTTTTGTGGTATTTTTAGCCATGTCCCTGGTTATTGGCGGCGGGATGGGGCTAGTCAATCAACGTCGCGTAAATAGGAGAGAGAAATGGCGTCGTGCCAAGACGCTTGACGATCGTTTTGACGAACAGATTTTCGAAGGGGCTCTAAATATAATTCACTTTGTAGATAAGGATGGTACTATTCTTAGGAGAAATGAATTATCGCGTTCGGTGATTGCTTATCCTACAAAGCGGACTTTGCAGTTGTCCGAGTACGTACACCCTGACGATATCGACCAGATGAGATCGGAGCTTCTGCGGCTGTTTGAGAGAGGGGAGATTAGAGATGTCAAGCTTCGCTTTATATCGCAGGAGAGGAAGATAATCCCAGTCGAGCTGCGCGCAAACAGGGTAAACGAGCGTGTAGGTGTCATGCACGCTAGTGACTTACGTCGTCAGGCGGAACTGGAAAGGGAGCTTATGGAGACAGAAGCTAGATATCGCTACCTCATAGAGGAGGCGGTGGATACTCTTGACTCAGGAATTATCATCTCCGACAGGAAACAACAAGTAGTGTGGGCAAACAAGTCGATTGGAGAGTTTTTTGGCATTGATCGTGAGAGATTAATAGGGATAGATATTCACCGGGCATTCGATCGTTACGTAAACGTCTTCGAAGGCTCTCAGGAACTGCGCGCGCGGGTTGAGGAAGCTATCAATTCGCGTGAACGAATCGATCCGTATACCTGCCGAGTTCGTCCGAGCATGGGCCGAGAAGAACGAATTTTAGAGTACCGCTCTATCCCGATTGAGACTGAACGCTACAAGGGTGGGAGAATAGAGCATTACATAGACATAACCAAGATCAAGCAATTGGAGGAAGGCCTTCTTGAGA
Organism: uncultured Thermotogae bacterium; assembly: GCA_964552295.1. Lineage (GTDB taxonomy): Bacteria > Bipolaricaulota > Bipolaricaulia > UBA7950 > UBA9294 > M55B144. The sequence goes on from CAZKFV010000009.1 coordinate 7,271, forward strand.
AGACAAGAAACCTTGAGAAGAGCAATGAGAAGCTAGAGCAGTTTTCTCACGTGGTATCTCATGACCTCAAAGAGCCGGCACGCACCGTGGAAGCTTTCAGCGGATTTCTCCTGGAAGACCATAAGGATCAGCTTGATGAGGAGGGCCTGGAATACGTACAAAGGATGAAGCGGGCTGCCGGGCGCATGCGTGAGTTGATAAATGATCTATTGAACTTGTCCAGCATTCACATGGATCGGGCATCTTTTGAGCGAGTGAATGTGGAAAAGGTGTTGGAGGAGGTTGGATACGATCTAGAAATGAGACTGCAAGGCGTTAATCTGCGGGTTGATGGAAACATTCCCTCTGTGCGAGGGAGCAGGATCCGTATTGCCGAGTTGTTTAGCAATCTGATCACAAACGCCATCAAGTATAATGACAAGGCCCTTCCCTCTGTACACGTGGGCTGTTTGAATGAGTCTAGGAAGAACGGTATGTGCACGTTTTTCGTGAAGGATAATGGGATAGGAATTGAAGAGCGCTATCAAGAGCGTATTTTCGCCATATTTGAAAAATTGAACCCGAGAGAGGATTATGAAGGTACTGGCGCCGGATTAGCGATTTGCAAGCGGATAGTCGAAGAACATAAGGGAGAGATCTGGGTGGAATCAGAGGTTGGCAAAGGGAGTACCTTCTACTTTACAATTCCTAAGGCAGATGCCAGGAGAGAGGTGGAAAGCAATGCTTAGCCAAGACAAAATGAAAGTGCTTGTTGTTGAAGATAATTCTGATGACATAGCAATTATCAAGCGCGCTATGCGTAAGAGCGAGATGAAATGTGATCTCTTCTTTGCGCGTGACGGTCAGGAGGCAATTGACTTCCTGTGGCAACGTACATCTGAATATGAGGATGCCCCTCGGCCTGATCTTATCTTACTCGACCTCAATCTTCCAAAGGTTGATGGCCTAGATGTTCTGGCAAAGATCAAGGACGATGACAAACTGAGACGGATTCCAGTGATTGTTCTAACTATATCCCTGGCACAGCAGGACATGATTAGGGCTTACGACAGTGGAGCGGCTAGCTACATGAATAAGCCTGTTGATTCTAAGGACTTCGAGCGCCTTATCCAGACCGTCCAAGAGTATTGGCGGATCGCTAGCCTTCCTACGGAGTGATACCTCTGCACCAATTGGTGCGGCGGACACTTGACCTTACTGCACCTCACCCGTGATACTTTTCTATGTGTTGAAGGCGCTTTATGAAAAGCACAATTGCCCTCGAAGTTAACCCTGTATAGAGATAGGCTATTTCCAAAGCTAGAAGCAAGAAGCAAGCGATGGAAAAAGCGGGCATGAGACAGGGTTATAAGGCTGTCGCTACGGGTCTGCTACCCCCTTACCAGGCTTCGCCGTAACTAAAGAGCGCGGCGATGTGTACCATCTCTTCCTTCTTAATGACTACACCGCACACTGTTCTTGGCGCGATAGGCAAGATATGCCGTAGAACAGCCAACGGTTCTTACCCCGGGAAGGTGGGTGACAAGCAGCAAGCCCACCTTCCCCAGCCCCTTTCTTGGTTATGTCTCTCGCATTAACCAGGCGTATATTTGACTAGCTAAGTGAATTACCCTCTCTGACTGCACAGGATCGATGCCCTCTTTGGCAAGTGTGGCTAGCTCTTTTACTTGGGGAAGGAGATTCTTTGGAACGGTTCCTGGTGGATAAGGGTTATCCTTTGGACCAAGGAGAATTTCGTAGAGGCTTACATCTAGCTTTAGTAGTTGCTCCTGTTTCAGAATCGTTCTTGTCGAGAAAGCAACCGCGAATTCCCACTGCAGGCGATTGCTATAGGTTTCAAGCATAGATGAGAAGATGTGCTCAAGTGCTTTGTTCTCATGCGATATGGCGGCAAAGAAGCCGGCATCAGCAGCTTCCTTGAAGACACTAAGCTCAGGCTGAGGCAGAGAAGCGATAGTAGAGATTGTACTGTCGTAAGATTGACAGAAAGCATCGATTGTCTGGCGGAAACTAGCAAGCCTGGTTAGTTGTTCAATACGTTGCGAGTCTGTCTGTGTAATAATCTCTATCTGCAATATCTCCAGGCTGTCCAGAAGCCTAGGGCAAGACTGATCAACTTGTAGTGGTATTGCTAAATCTGTTCCAGAAAAGAGGTAGTTGGCATAGGACTTGTAAAGCGTGTAAAGCGGTGCGAAGGCTAGATAAGTATCTGCAAAGCACGATCCAACTGATGCGGGAGAAGAGACTGCAGTTATCGTTAAAAGAGTGCAGATAATGACCGCCATTAGCAAAACTTGTTTACCCATACCGCCATTCTAGCGCATCACTTGGCGCAAGCAAGCCTTGCCCTAACACGAACGCGGTGGAACAGTCCAAGCATCTCTATGCTCCTGTTGGACACCTTTTGTTGTCTCCTAATGCACTTTTAGTTAGTGATCGGTGTCCGGACTGGATGTCGGCCCTTTCATCATAAGCATCTGAGAAGGGGCATAAGCTTAACTCATGGATGAGATTGAGATCATCGTGCGAACGTCCCAAATGCACGGAAAGCAAGAGATGGCTAGACTGAGCCGCCAGATAATCTCCGATATTGGAGCAGCGGGGGATATTGAACTGAGGGAGGTTGCCTTCCCTTCTGGAGAGGGCATTGCTGTCATCCTGGTCCTTACCGGAGGGGTGGAGAAAGATGTGTTGAAGATTGCCTCGCAGATGCCTTCTCCCATAATCCTGATAGCTCACCCTGGACACAATTCCCTGCCCGCGTCTCTGGAGATATTGGCGCGTATCCGCCAGGACGGAGGAAATGGAGAAATACTCTTCGGTAGCCCCGCGGTGATAGCAGCAGGGCTAAAGAGAGAGTTGCTAATTAAGTCAGCTTGGGAGATGTTGAGGTTCAGTCGAATTGGCCTTATTGGTGATCCTTCTGATTGGTTAGTTGCAAGCGATGTAGACCGAGCTTTTCTGAAAGGCCAAATGGGAGTGGATCTAATAAAGATACCGATCGATGAACTTGTCCAAGAAGCATCTGCATGCAAGCCGAGCCGAGGCACTGTTGGGAAAATCACCAAGCACGCGGAAAACGTGGAGGAACCCAATAAAAGGGATCTGGCTGGAAGTGCTTCAATATACGAAGGTTTACGCCTGATAGTGGACAAGTATCGCCTGTCGGCTTGCACGGTTCGCTGCTTTGATCTGGTGGACAGGCTTAAGAATACTGGTTGCTACGCGCTATCTCGATTAAACGATGAACAAGTCGTTGCCGGGTGCGAGGGGGATATACAGGCTTTGTTTTCCATGTATCTTGGGTTTCTCGTATCGGGGAGCGCTGCGTTTATGGCCAATGTCGCCTCCATTGACAAGAACAAGGGCGAATTGGTAATGGCTCACTGTAGCTGTCCATTGTCGTTGTCTTCTGGTTTTGTGATCCGTAGTCATTTCGAATCAGGGATCGGAGTGGGGATTGCTGCTAGGATTCCGCCTGGTCCTTGTACCGTCTTCCGCCTTGGAGGGGAAAGGCTCAATCATCTCTTTATTAGAGAAGGAACAATCACCGGATCCCTTACAAGAGAGGATCTGTGCCGCACGCAAGTGAAGATCTCTATTGATGGGCCACTGGAGCCGCTACTTTCGTCTCCCTTGGGAAACCATCATGTTCTTGTCATGGGACATCACCGAGAGGTGATAGAGCGCTTCTTCGATCGTTTTTTGCAACAATAAAGGCAATCACCCCTAGGTGGCGTTAACAGAATATCGCCAAGTGCTAGTTTCTATTCATCTCATAAGACCTCAGTTTTGGTGTGTCGCGGTTGCTGCTGGGCAGGCGGCAAGCTACTATAATTGTCAAGACAACTATTGAGGTGATGAAGACTATGGTAGATAGGCAAATGCAGATCGCAGCTGATAATGAGACTCGCCGTGGAAATTACTCTAACCTTGCTTTGATTTCTCATCGTAAGGAGGAGTTTGTCATAGATTTCTTGTTTATCGACCCTCAATCCCAAACAGCCAAGGCCGATCAAGCGCTTCTTGCCTCACGGATTGTACTTAATCCTGGGCACATGAAGCGCTTGTACCAAGCGATTGGGGAGAACATAGAACGCTATGAGAAGAATTTTGGTAAGATCATTCTACCGCCGACACTGAAGTAGGTTGTGCTTTGACCAGCGTAAGCAGTACCTTTGCTGAACTCAAGCGCACTATTCAGAAGACTATCTTTGCTCGACGCATTACCCTAGCTGCTTTCTCTGCTGTTGCATTGATCGTTATGCCGATTGCAGGTATAAGCTGGCTTAATCCTCTGTTCTACGCGCCTTTTGCATGGTTTGTACTAACATTTCCGTTTCAATACCTTGTGAGACGTCAGAATACTCAATCAGCGCTTCACTGGATTCACGCTTCATACTTCATCGCAGAAGCCATAGTTATCACCTTGTTTGTTTATCTAACTGGTGGAAGTCAGTGGATTGGTAATGTGTTCTACATATTCACTGTGATCTACGCTAATTTCTTTCTACCAGAGGTTCAGGGATACTTGGTTACCGGGCTTGTAGTTATCCTCTACAGCCTGGTAGTCATGTTGGAGCACATGGGGGTAATTGCTCATCATTCCTTGTTTCCAGGAATGGAAATGTTCGATACCAGCATGGCCTATAACTTAGCCACCATTCTTGTTGGTACAGCAACGATCTATGGGGTGCTCACCTACACAGTTCGATCATTCACTAACATATACCACATAAAGAATAGGGCCCTTGACAGGCAGCGTGAGCGGCTTTCCGAGTTATCTCTAAGGTTAGTATCCGTGCAAAACGAGGAGAGGCAACATATGGCGCACGAGTTGCACGATAATCTCGGTCAGTCACTTGCTGCTATTAAACTTCAGCTTGCTTCGATGAAGGATCGTATTGATCAGGGCCGTGTGCGAAATGCATTGACTACTGTAGATCAGGCTATCGCGCAAACCCGCACGCTGGCGCATTCCCTCCGCCCCCCTCTCCTTGACGATCTAGGGCTTGCGCCATCCGTTAGACGCCTTGCCCAGATGATTGAAGAAGGCGCTGATTTCAAGGTTGTAACCGATTTGGAAGATGACTTTCGTCTTGATTCTAACACGGAGAGCCTTCTGTTTTATGTTATCCGCGAGGCCCTGGCCAATATAGAGCGCCATGCGCGCGCGCATCAAGCCAAGGTAAGCCTTCGGAGGACCGTGGAATCAATTATTGTTGTAGTGGAGGATGACGGGATAGGGCTGCCTCAAGGAATGCCATTTGGACTTGGCCTGAGGGGAATTGAGGATCGAGTGGATCTTGTGGGGGGAAATATGAAGATTTCATCTTCTCCTGGGCAAGGGACGCGTATTGTTGTGGAGGTACCATTTGCCCAAAGTTCGTCTGGCAATCGCTGATGACCATGCCCTTGTTCTTGCTAGCTTGGAAGAGCTGTTTATTGATAGTTCGCAGATTGAGGTAGTCGGAACAGCATGCAGTGGTGAGGAAGCGGTTGCTCTGGCCAACAGGAAAAAGCCGGATGTATTTCTTCTTGACATCGTAATGCCCGGGCTGGATGGATTACGGGCGATCTCGCAAATACACAAGCGTTCACCCAGTACGAGTGTTTTGCTTATCTCCATGCATGACGAGCCCGAATACCTTCAGGAGGCACTATCTCGCGGCGCAATTGGCCTGATTTCCAAAGCTGCATCGCCCAGTGAGCTAGTTTGTGCCATACAGGCAGCCGCGAGGGGGGAAGTGATGAAAATATCGACTTGGCTAACCGAGCGTGAACGCGAGGTGCTTTCGCTTATCGGAAAAGGAAGAACAAACGTGGAAATCGCCTCGCTTCTTGCGGTTAGCCAGAAAACGGTGGAAAACTACCGGCAGCGGTTGATGGAAAAGTTAGACATCCACACCAAAGCCGGGCTTGTAGCCCATGCCCGTCAGCTACAGCTTCCCGATAATTAGTACATTTTCCCTATTCTCGATATTGCTAGTAACGTGTACACTTCATAGGATCAGGACATGAATGCAATTCGGGTGGTACTTGCTGATGACCATACGCTAGTGCGGCGGGGGCTTTCTATGCTACTTGCTAAGGATGAATCGATATGTGTTGTGGGTGAAGCCAGTGATGGTCGCGGTTTAGCCAAGAAAGTGAAAGCCACGAAGCCTGATATTGCGCTTGTCGATATTTCGATGCCATTTCTTAATGGACTTGATGCGATAACAAAGATCCAAAGGGCGTCACCACGAACCAGGGTGATAATACTCTCGATGTTCTGTGATAGCGCGTACGTTGCCCAGGCATGGGAACATGGCGCGTGGGGCTATGTTCTTAAGGATGAGGCTACAGAGCACTTGATCGGTGCTATTAGAGCGGTTGTTGCTGGAGAGAAGGTTTTTCCTATGCATCCAGTGCCTTCTAGGACTCATGACCTATTGACCCCTCGCGAGCGGGAGGTATTACAGCTTATTGCTGAAGGCAAGAAGAATAGTGAAATTGCGGATGTGATAACGAGAAGCCTGCATACAGTACGTAATCATCGCGCAAGTTTGATGCGAAAGCTAGGCGCGCACAGCGCCACGGAATTGGTGCAAGCAGCAGAAAGACTGCGGCTTGCGGGAGTGATAACCTTCAAAGGATAGCAGTGAATTTGCCTAAGATACTAAAGCTGTACACCGAAGAACTCGAGCTAGGGCTTGAAGCAGCTCTGCAAGATCCGGTTTACGGAGAAACCTCGTCTGGATCTAAGGATTCACTGTACCAGATTCTACGCTACCACGTCGGGCTATGCGATGAGAAGGGCCGCAAAGAGAAGGCCATGGGAAAGATGCTACGCCCGTCTCTGCTAATATTTGTAGCCGATGAGTTAGGCAAAAAGGCAGAGCAGTCTCTTCCAGCGGCCATTGGGATAGAGCTGGTGCACAACTTCTCCTTGATTCACGATGACATTCAAGATCGCGATGAGGTTAGGCGTGGGCGATGCACGGTGTGGAAGATGATGGGCATTCCTCAAGCAATTAACGCCGGTGATTTAATGTTCTCGATTGCTGTCCAAAGCGCGCTTCAGGCGGGATTGGATGCCACGAGATCGATCGTCGAGTCGGCAAGATTGATGATTGAAGGACAAAGCCTGGATATACACTTTGAGGGACGTTGGATCGATGTTAGTTCTTACATCGATATGATCGATAAGAAGACGGGGGCTCTTCTTTGCTGTGCTTTTCGTACTGGGGGGATCGTAGCTCATGCAGATAGCGGCACTCTTGATACGCTCAACCTGATAGGAAAGGAGCTGGGGCGAGCATTTCAGATAAGAGATGACCTGCTTGGGGTGTGGGGAGACGGGGATGTTACTGGAAAGCCTCATGGATCGGACATAAGAAGGAAGAAGAAGTCTTTTCCTGTGATCCTCGTAATGCAGCGTGCTGATGCGGAAGGTAAAGCGCTTGTTGAAAAAGTATACGGTCATGAAGAAGTATCAGATGCCGATATCGTCCACTTAACTGGGTTAATGTCCAGCCTTCAAGTAAAGAAGAGCGCAGAAGAAGCGATTGAAGAGCACCTTGAGAAGGCGAGTAAAGCGCTCGATCTTCTTTCGCTCTCAGAGGAAGGACGGCAGATGATGGAGGAATTGATAGGATACCTGGCGAGGAGGGAGAGATGAGACGGCCGCTGAAGCTAGATATGAAGATGGCGCGTTACCTAGTGGCGCAGAAGGCAAGACGAAGAAAATACTTCCCTTTTGTTACAATGATCGAACCGCTAGAGGCATGCAACCTGCGCTGCATCGGATGTGGGCGGGTAATTGAGTATAAGGACTACATGGATGCTAGGTTGACGGTGGAGCAATCACTGGATGCTGTGAACGCGTCTGGTGCGCCGATTGTCTCTATCTCCGGAGGAGAGCCGCTGCTGCACAAGCAAATCGGCGAGATAACCGGAGCTATTCTAGATGAGAAGAGATTCACATACCTGTGTACCAATGGATTGTTACTACAGGAAAAGCTGGATCTTTTTAAGCCTTCCCCGTACTTATCGTTTGTAGTTCATCTGGATGGCACAAGGGACATACATGATATGGTTACTCGTCGGTCAGGGACCTACGATCAAGCGATCAAGGGTATCCGTGATGCAATTGCGCGTGGGTTCAGGGTTAACACAAACACAACACTCTTTCATGGCTCCAACGTGAAGGAATTGCACAAGCTTTTCACCATACTGACTGAAATGGGAGTAGAAGGGTTAATGGTTTCACCTGGCTATGCTTATGAGGACGTGTCGGATCGTGAACTGTTTATGCAGAGGCAGGAGTCGATCAAGGTATTTCGCCAGATTCTCGATCCGTCGAAAGGCTTTCCTTTCTACAATAACCCCCTATATCTGGACTTTCTGCGTGGAGAGCGGGAGTATGGCTGTGCTGCTTGGACGACCCCTACATATACAGTTCGCGGCTGGCGAAAGCCCTGTTACATTCTTGCTGATGAACATACAGATGATGTAGACGAGCTGTTTGATCCAAAGCTTTGGCAGCGCTATGGGCCAGGTAAAGATCGTAGGTGTGCCAATTGCATGATGCATTCCGCCTTTGAAGGGGCCAGCATCTTGCATGCTTTCTCGCATCCTCTTGACCTGATCGAAGTTGCTCGCGAGGAACGGCGGAAATGATAATGGTCACCGCAGCTTCCTTGGCTGAGATGGCCTGGATTCCTCGCAACCTAGGCTTGCATTGCGTGAAGACTCAAATGGGCAAAAAATCGGAAAGATCTGTATCTAAGCTCCTGAGTGCGGAGGCTAAGCCTACACTGCTTTTGAGCACAGGATTCTGCGGGGGGTTGACGGCTGATCTTGGTGTTGGAACTGTAATCATTGCAAGAGCTATCTCCTATCGCGGGCAGGAGATACTCATAGATTCGTCATTTGTAGGGCATGCAAGGCAAGCGCTTCTTGCAGGTGGTCTGCCCGTTAAAGAGGGCAAGATTGTTACAACCGAGAATGTGATTCAGCTCCCGGAGGATAAGAAGAAGTTAGCTGATAGTGGGGCTATCGCTGTTGATATGGAAAGCGGGGTTATCTGTGGCGTGGCGCAGGTAGAGGGAGTTGAATGTCTTCCATTGAGGGTTGTGCTGGATGAACAAGATCGGGCACTGCCTTTTGCGGGCAATTCTTCGGATCTGCTTCGAGCCATTCTGCACCCTTTACTGACCCTGCGGATGTTCTTTTCGTTTGTTGCTGCTGGAAAGATGCTGCACAGGGCTATAGCGCTTGTTGTAACTGAACTTGTCGTAAGGAGTGAATGATGCGCCGGGTAGTAAACATTGGCGGGGTTAAGATCGGAGGCGATAACCCTGTTGTTGTGCAGTCGATGACTAATACAGACACTGGCGATGTAGATGCTACTGTATCACAGATCGACCGACTGCAACAAGCGGGATGTGAGATCGTGCGGGTAGCTGTGCCTGACATAGATGCTGCGCGGGCTCTGCCTGCCATCAAGAGGAGGATCGATGTTCCTCTTGTCGCCGACATTCACTTTGATTACCGCTTGGCGTTAGCATCCATCGACGCAGGTGTGGACAAGCTGCGCTTGAATCCTGGAAACATCACTGATGATGCCAAGATTGAAAAGGTGGTATGCGCGGCAAGAGATGCAAGAATTCCAATCCGTGTAGGCGCAAACTCAGGTTCGCTTGCTAGTTCGTTCTTGGACGAGAACGGTCACGCTACAGCTGATGGCATGGTCAACAGTGCTTTAAAAGAAATACGTCTCTTAGAGGATCTTGATTTTACTGATATCATTATTTCACTTAAAGCTACAGATGTGCCGATGACTCTGGCTGCCTACCGTAGGATAGTAGAAGAGGTAGATTACCCCCTTCATATAGGAATTACTGAAGCAGGAACTCCGTGGGGAGGCACGATCAAGTCGTCTGTTGGAATAGGAATTCTCCTTGCTGAGGGGATGGGTGACACATTGCGAGTCTCACTGGCAGGTGATCCCGTGGAAGAAGTGAAAGTAGCTTACGAGATACTTAGCGCGCTACACCTACGGCAACATGGAATCACTTATCGTGTCTGTCCAACCTGCGGGCGTACTCACATAGACCTATTAAGGATTGCAAATGAGATTCAAAAGAGGCTCTCAGATGTCACCGAGCCGATTGTTGTGGCTTTGATGGGATGTATCGTTAATGGGATTGGTGAGGCAAGGGATGCAGACATTGGTCTATTTGGGGGCGAGGGCAACGGAACTATCAGTGTTTCAGGCAAAATTATCAAACGCGCCATACCCGAGGGGAGACTAGCTGATGAGTTTGAGAAAGCAGTCAGGGCTTATCTGAAGGAGCGCAAGACTGAACATGCCTAGCAAAAGTGTTGCTTACGCCCAAGCAATCCCTGAGAAGTTAGACAGGCTTGAGGCTTCCTTGAAACGGGCTATCTCACATCTGCTTGATTTGCAGTACGAAGAGGGCTATTGGTGGGGAGAACTTGAGTCGAATGCCACAATCACTGCTGAACATCTCTTTTTAACCCACATCCTTGGCGTTGGGGATCAAGCACAATGGACGAAAATAGCGAATTATCTTCTCAAAACGCAGCGTGATGATGGTACATGGGCGGTCTGGTATGATGGACCGGGTGACCTGTCAACGACGATAGAGGCTTACCTGGCACTCAAAATGGCAGGAATCCCGTCTGATGCGCCTGGGATGGAAAGGGCGAGGTCGTTCATTCTTTCTCGTGGTGGGGTAGAAAGAGCCCGCATATTCACCAAAATTTGGCTTGCCATCCTTGGCCAGTGGAATTGGAGCGGGACTCCGATGATGCCCCCAGAGATTATCTTCCTACCCAAGTGGTTTCCCATCAGCGTCTACGACTTCGGATGTTGGGCTCGGGGAACGGTTGTGCCGATGACGATAATAGCTACCCTCCGACCTGTTTTTCCACTTCCCCTCTGGGCTCACATTGATGAGTTATATGCTAAGGGTAAGGATAACACTGATCTGTCGCTTCCAAGAAAAGACAGCGCTTGGGCGAGGTTCTTTTTTGCCCTTGATGGCTTACTGCGTCTGTATGAACGATTGCCAGTCAAACCATTGCGTGGGAAGGCTATACGCAAGGCAGTAGGTTGGATAGTTGAAAGGCAAGAAGCAGATGGCTCTTGGGGGGGTATCCAGCCTCCTTGGGTCTATTCCATGATTGCCCTCAAGGCACTGGGTAGAGGTACAAATGATCCTGTATTGAGCAAGGCTTTATCCGGTTTCTACGGAAAGAAAGGGTTTGCCATCGAGGATGATACTACCTTCCACCTGCAATCATGTCTCTCCCCTGTATGGGATACAGCCCTTGCCGCGGTTGCGTTGGAAGATGCGGGCCTACCGGGGGATCACCCTGTGTTAACCAAAGCTGCACAATGGTTGATCGATGAGCAAATCAATGTCGAGGGTGACTGGCAAGTGCGGTGTAAAGGTCGCCCAGGGGGCTGGGCATTTGAATTTGCCAATGACATCTATCCAGACACAGATGATTCGGCGTTGGTGATGATGGCCATTCAAGGGGCTGAACTTGATGAGGGTAGAAAACAAGAGGCCTTGAATAGGGGACTTGAATGGCTGCTTTCTATGCAGAGCTCCAATGGGGGCTGGGGGGCGTTTGATAGAAATAATACCAAGGCCTTCCTTCGCCAGATTCCCTTTGCCGACTTCGGTGAAATGATAGACCCACCATCTGTGGACGTCACAGCTCACGTTATCGAGTATCTTGGGAGAATTGGCTACGACAGAGATTCGAAGGTGATTGAGCGTGCCTTGAAGCTTATCAAGAGCGAGCAAGAACCGGACGGGGCTTGGTTTGGCCGCTGGGGAGTAAATCTGACTTACGGGATTGGCTGCGTCCTTCCTGCCCTTACCGCAATTGGTGAGGACATGAGCTTGCCGTACGTGAAGCGGGCGGTTAATTGGCTCATAGACCACCAGAATGACGACGGCGGATGGGGAGAACGAATCGAGGGGTACAAGGATACGGATTGGCGTGGCAGAGGCCCGTCTACGCCTTCGCAAACAGCCTGGGCTCTCTTGGGGCTAATAGCTGCAGGTGAGATATCAAATCCTGTAACGATTGCAGGGATAGAGTTTTTGATCTGTGCTCAGAAGGAGAACGGCGGATGGGATGAACCCTACTTCACGGGTACAGGATTTCCTACAGATTTTATGATCAACTATCACCTATACAGGGATGTGTTTCCCGTGATGGCGCTCGGACGTTACCGTCAGGCCTTACGGAATGAAGCAAACTCTCATAAGGAGTCTTGATGAAGGTAATAAAGGCTGATGTCCTTGGATTCTGCTTTGGGGTCCGTCGGGCGGTGACAATGATCGAGACCGAGCTAGAGAAGAATGGGCCCTTATGCACCTTGGGGGCTATAGTTCATAACACCAATGTTGTGGAGAGTCTTACGGAGAAGGGAGGCAGATTAGTTCGTGGATTGGATGAAGTGAAGCCCGGTGAAGCGGTGGCGATAACCGCGCATGGAGCAGGGGAAGAAGTATATGCGGCAATACGCGAGCGCAATCTGCGGCTGATTGACACAACATGCCCAATCGTTAGGCGCGCGCAGCAGACGGCTGCAAGCCTGGTGAGAGACGGCTTCTTTGTTATCGTGTATGGGGAGGCGGAGCACCCTGAAGTAAAAGGGATTCTGTCTTGGACAGCGGGCCGAGGTGTTGCCACTCAAATCCCGCAGGTAGATATTCCCAGTAGAACAAAGGGGGTTGCCGTCGTTGCTCAGACGACAAAGAATCCAGAGCAGTTTGCTCAATTTGCGCAAGGAGCGACGCGAGAATTCGCGGGCAAGGTTCCTGAGATTAGGATTGTGAACACCACCTGTCCGGAAACAGGGAGGCGTTATCAGGCAGGAAGTGAATTAGCAAAGAAGGTTGATGTAATTCTTGTTGTTGGGAGTCGGTCTTCAGCCAACACTAGGAAACTGGCGGAGACATGTAGCGCAACTGGCATTCCTACACATCACATTGAGTCGTCCCGCGAGATAGAGTGGGATTGGCTAGCTGGATACAAGCGGTGTGGAGTTACTGCGGGGGCGTCAACTCCCGACAACGTGATTGAGCAAGTCATACATCGATTGGATGATGAAAGGGGGAACAATGTGTGACGTAATGGGTAATACTAGTACGCGTTTGGATGAGGCTGCCACTCCACGGCTCTTTAGGGAGATCCTTAAGTACGAAGCGAGCGGGGCACCAGAGTTTATAGATATTACGCAGCCAGTGAAGGATGTCTTGGCTCATTCTGGTATCCGGGAAGGGTCGGTTTTGGTCTTTACCCGTCATACAACCGCGGCAATTGAGATCAACGAGGATGAGCCCTTGTTGATGGAGGATCTTAAGCAGTTTCTTATTCGCATGGCTCCGCGAGATGGAAATTACAAGCACAATGATTTCTTCATCCGCACAGCGAATATGACAGAAGATGAGTGCCCAAATGGCCATGCCCACTGCCAACATCTGTTTCTAGGTACGAGCGAGACAATCCCCGTAGTTGAAGGAGAGCTCATCCTTGGCAGGTGGCAGCGTATCTTCTTGATTGAGCTAGATAGGCCTCGTGAGCGCCAGGTGTTTGTGCAAGTACAGGGATGGTAGAAGAGCATATTGCGCAGCTTGTTGAGCTTCCCGTAACTCACCCTTCTGTGGAGAAATGCGAAGCTCTTTGCAGGCGCCTGGCCCTGTCACACTACGAGAACTTCACGGTTGTATCGCGCCTAATCCCCCGCAGGATGCGCCAACCGCTTTACAATCTCTACGCCTTCTGTCGCACGGTTGACGATATCGGAGATGAAGCCCCGGGTGATCGAAATGCCTTGCTTGAACGCTTCGAAAACCAGCTTGCGGCAGCGTATGAAGAAAAGGCATATCATCCCGTTTTGGTTGCGTTGCAGGGTACAGTAAAGCAATTTGACTTACCCATCGACGTCTTTCAAAGGCTTATCATTGCCAACAGGATGGATCAGGAACTAAACCGATACCAGACGTTCGCCGATCTTGTACATTACTGTGAACACTCCGCTACTCCGGTAGGAAGGCTATTTCTTATGATCTTTGGCTACCGGGACGAGGATCTACTAACCCTTTCAGATCATACATGCATTGCTTTGCAACTTACTAATTTCTGGCAAGATGTAAAGCGCGACTATGAACATGGTCGCATTTACCTTCCAGCAGACGAGATGCAGAAATATGGTGTAAATCAAAGCGATCTTTCCTTGTTACGTGCAAACGGCGCGTTTAAAAACTTAATGCGATTTCAGGTGGAGCGAGCCAGGCTTTATTTCCGCAAAGGCCTTCCGCTGATCGACCATATAGAGGGCCTTCTTAAGGTGGATATTGCCCTTTTTTCAAGAGGTGGTTTGGCGATTCTTGATAAGGTAGAGCAGCTTGACTACGACACCCTAAGAAAGCGTCCAACGCTCAGTAAGATAGAAAAGATAGGGCTTCTATTGTCCACGTTGGTTCATCGCAGGTGGAAAAGATGGACCTAGAAAGCTCCTATCGTCTGTGCCAGCGCATTACGCGCCACCAGGCAAAGAACTTCTATTATGCGTTTATAACCCTTCCACGTAACAAGCGTCGGGCAATCTACGCTGTATATGCATTCTGTCGAGAAGCAGATGATATAGCGGATGGTAATCTAACGCTTGAGGAGAAAAAAGAGCGCTTGGAAAACCTTCGCCGAAGGCTCTATAGTGCACGCGCAGGCGATCCACAGATCGAAACAGACATCGCTCTTTCGGATGCAATAGCGCGCTTTGGAATCGATGCAGGCGACCTTGCGCACGTTTTAGACGGAGTGGAGATGGACCTTGTGATCTCACGATATGAGTCGTTTGCCGATCTACAGGTTTATTGCTCTCGCGTTGCCTCAGCTGTGGGCCAGTCAGTACTTCCCATTCTTGCTGGTGGGCAAAGCAGGGTGAGTTTGAAGATGAGAGATCTAGGAGAGCAGCTGGGTTTAGGGATGCAACTAGCAAACATTGTGCGCGATGTGGCAGAAGACATCACTATTGATCGCCTGTATCTTCCTCAAGAGGATCTGCGCCGCTATGGGGTGACCGAGCAAATGCTTACAGGCGGGGTTATGAATGACCAGATTAAGCAGCTTCTTTGCTTTGAGATTGAGCGAGCTCTAAGGTACTTAAGGCAGGGAGAGCGTGTTTCCGATTTCCTTCCCAGAAATGCTCGAGGGTGCATCAAGCTTCTATCTTCGATTTATACCGCCATCATGAAACTGGCTATTTCAAGAAACTACGATGTGTTCGTGGAAAGGCTGTCGCTTTCGTCCATACAAAAGTTTTCTTTGCTCGTACACACGTGGATAAAACGATGAAACGGGTTGTGGTAATTGGTGGAGGCCCAGCAGGAATTGCCAGCTCAGTGCTTCTTTCTCAAAAAGGGATGCCTCCAATACTGGTGGAGAGAGCTGGTCATCTTGGTGGCCGAGCCTCATCCTTCTTTTTTTCCAAGATGGGAGAGGAAATTGACTATGGCAAGCACGTGATGATGAAGTGCTGTACCCATTCAATTGACCTATTGAAACTGCTGGGGCAGAAAGAAGCGGTATTGTTTCAGCCTAGGTTAGATATTAAGCTTTCGGGTGAAGCAAGCAACGCGCAGATTAGGTCCTATCCGCTTCCTGGTGTACTTCATATCTTTCCAAGCCTGCTTTTTTACAGCTTCTTGAGGCTGTCCGAACGGATACAAGTGATGCAAGCCGGGCTATCGCTTCTGCTGAAGGATCCGGGGGAGATATCGTTTTTACAGTGGCTTTCGTCTCATGGACAGGGGGATACGGCCATCAATGCGCTGTGGGACCCGATATGCGTATCTGCGCTCAATGCACATGTTGGTGATGTTGGCGCGCGCCAGGCCAGATTCATGTTTGAAGAGAGCTTTTTTCGCCCACATGGCGCTGATATTGGTTTTTTTATCAAACCGTTGTCTCGTATTTTCGCATCGGCTATCCCATTTATAGAAGAACGGCACGGCGAGGTACTGCTTGGACTTGCTGCAC
>CAZKFV010000010.1:0-15543 GCA_964552295.1 uncultured Thermotogae bacterium
ATCTGATGTCAGACCTTCATTGTTAGGATTTTGGCATGGTCTCATCAACCCGCGTCAAATGATTGAAGGCTCTTGCAGTGTGGTAACTTGCCTGCCTGTCTTTCTGACGCAGACAGCGTTCCCACGTCCGGGCCTAGGAAAAAATGGTATTACTGACGCGCTCGTTACCCACTTCGAATAGCAAGATCCAAGTCGGGCGTCATATTTTGGCCAGACGGAGGAAATAAAGGGCGATTAAGAGAAGCATGATGAGAACTAGCCACACTGACATTGCAATTAGAGATGCCCGTTTTGCCTTTTTCTTTTCCCACCACGCTGCTGGATGAACTCCTTGGATCAGTAACAAGCCGACTCCGGCAAGGTTGATGGCCATGACATTGGCTGCAAATAGCATTAGGGCCCTTAATGCGGCTGTGTACTCACCCGCGCCTACTAGCATTCCAAATGTAACCCACGGCGGCAGTAGGGCAACAGCTACCATAACGCCTACAAGGGCCTCAGAGATGCCGGTGGTGAACGCTAGCACCCCTGCGATTCCAGAAGCTAAAGCTAGCACAATGTCGCCCCACCATACGTTGGTGACTTGAGAAATTGTAGGTATTGTTGTATCGACTCCCACTATTAAGCCAGCAACGAAAGATACCACAAATGATAGCACAAGACCGGCAATGAAGGATGTCGCAGCGCGTTGTGCCAGGCGGTAGTCGCCAAGGGCTGTGGCAAGAGCCAGCGCGATATTTGGACCCAGGAATGGGGCAATCACCATTGCCCCAACGATGGCTGGTAGGTTGGCATGCAGTAGTCCGACGGCGGCCACGATAGTCGACAGCCCAACCAAGGACATGTATACCAGGTTGGGAGAAGCGGCGTCTGCAAGCTCCGAATAAAGCTCCTCCCGGCTGACCCGCCCGACGCGCGGAGTTGGCTTTTCCTGCTGTTCTCTTTCTGGCTCCTCCGGGCGTGGTATCATACCCTCTACTGGAACGATAAGGATTCTGAATCCTTGAGTGTGGGATAGTCGCTGGGAGATGGCATCCATCAATGCCTCGGTGGATTCAGCTTCAGCCACAATGCGAATCATAGTGTCTTTGTCACCTAAGCTGGTTTCCCAGATGGCGATAGTTGAGGGGAGCTCGTCGTTGGATAAGACTTCTCTCACATCGCCTACTGCTGATTGCGGGAGCATCACTTCTAGAATCCGTAGCGCCATAACGCCTCCTAACAGTGCCAGATTGCGCTTATCTATGGCCTCAAGATTCATGTGGCCAAAGTTCTTACGCCTACCTTCTGCGTCTAGTCCTCCAGTTGCGCAAGTGTACGCGGGGCTCGGTTCGCGATACAAGCCTTGCTAAGCCTAACTAAATCTTAGCTGGTGATTAGTCGCTCTTTCGGTTAGTACTTGCAGAGTAAGTCATCCGTGGCTGTGCTTCTTTCTTTGTTGTCTAGTGTGACTTTAGGTGCTAGGATGGTTATTGGTCTAGTTGGTATTCGGCCGTGAATTGGCAGGAACGATTAATGAAAAAAGTATTTCTTTGTACGGCGATGTTAGTTCTATCTTTCTTGTCGGCACTTGGTGATGGCATTGATGTACATCCAGACCAGGATGGCCCGTATGAGATAAGGCAGTTGTCAGTTAATGTAGAGGATACTGCGCGGGGCAGAGCGTTTGAGATAGTCTTGTTCTATCCAGCTTCCGGAGGCAATTATCCACTAATCCTTTTCAATCATGGCTTCATGCTGAGAGCGGACGCCTACCGCTCCTACGGGGAGCACCTGGCTTCGCATGGATTTGTAGTTGGGCTTCCCAGTTTGGTCATGGATCTTCTAAGCATTGATCATAAGGAGCTTGCCTTAGATATTCAGTTTGCCACTGATTACTGCGTTGAGGCATCAAGACATACAGGTAATCCTCTATTCTCACTCATAAATGAAGAGATGATAGGATTGGCCGGCCACTCACTGGGGGGCAAGCTTAGCTTGCTGGCTGCGGCGCAAGACAGCCGTATCTGTGCTGCAGCCTTGCTCGATCCCGTCGATTCTGGGAATCCTTTGGTCACGGACCCGATCCGCTATCCCAGTGTAACCCCAGAGCTGATGCCTGATATCCATATACCTCTACTCATTCTAGGCTCTGGGTTGGGTGCCGAGGTCGCTTTTTTTAGCGCGTGTGCACCGGAAGAGGAAAACTACCAGCGCTTCTTTGAGGCAGCTAACCCTCCTGCGCTTGAGATCACGCAGCTTGGAGTCGGGCATAGTCAGTACATCGACCAGAAAAATGATCTTGTCTCCTTTGTTTGCGCTTCTGGAGATGTGCCTGACGCCTGGGTGCGTGAGTCTACGTCATCATACATCACAGCTTTCTTTCTCGGGATGCTTTCAGGATCGCAGAAAGCCGTGGAGTGGTTAGACTTTCGTCTATCTATTCATGAGCAGGAGGGGAGGGTTACGGTAAGGAGAAAGTAGCTGATATCTCTGTCGCTGATGGGTACCTTCTTAAGCTAAAAAGGTCTCTAGGCCTTGACAGCCTTAGCAGGATATCGTAAATTCCAATCAACATGATTTCAGTACACGGCTTACCTAGTTATACCCGTAGACGGCCGATGGTCGGTTGAACCACTCGCGCCGTATCTCCAATTCCTTTTAGAAACAGTTTGGTGTTATGGGCAGGTTCTCCCGACCGTTACCTTCCTATCTTAAGCTAATAGTATACAGGCTGCACTACAAATTAGTTTCAAAAGGAGAACAAATATGAAATCTTCAAACAAGGTCGTTTTAGCGTATTCAGGAGGGCTTGATACTTCTGTAATTGTTACCTGGCTTAAGGAGACTTATGGATATGATGTAATAACTTTCACCGCCGGTCTTGGGCAAGACAAGAGCGAACTTGAGGGTCTGGAGGAGAAAGCAATTGCCACTGGAGCAAGCAAGGCGTATATAATGGACCTTCAAGAGGAGTTTCTGAGTGATTACGTGTTTCCTACGCTGAAGGCAGGAGCCGTGTATGAAGGGAAATATCTTCTTGGAACCTCATTTGCTCGTCCGTTGATTGCCAAATACATGGTTGAAATAGCCAAGAAAGAGGGCGCAGATGCAGTTGCTCATGGTTGCACCGGAAAGGGAAACGACCAGGTACGCTTTGAGCTAGCTTTCCAAGCGCTCGATCCACATCTAAAGGTGATCGCGCCATGGCGTGATGACAAGTGGACTATAACCTCAAGGGAAGACGCTCTTGACTACGCGCAAGCTCACGGTATTCCGGTGGCAATGACCAAGGACTCTCTGTACAGCCGGGATGGGAACATCTGGCATATTAGTCACGAAGGAGGCATTTTGGAGGATCCCTGGAACGAGCCTGATGAAGACATGTTCCAACTATCTGTATGCGCCCAACAAGCGCCCGATTCTCCCCAGTACCTGGAGATAGGTTTTGATGCTGGTGTTCCGGTTTCAGTTGATGAAAAGGAAATGGGGCCGGTTGAATTGCTGACATACCTTAACGCAATTGGGGGAGCGCATGGTGTAGGAAGAATCGATATGGTGGAGAATCGCTTGGTGGGAATGAAGTCGCGCGGTGTGTACGAAACCCCCGGAGGAACAATACTCTACGCTGCGCACGAAGGTCTGGAGAGCATCTGTCTGGACCGTGAGACCGCGCATTATAAGGAATTAGTGGCCAGCAAATATGCCGAGTTAGTCTATTATGGTCAGTGGTTTACCCCATTACATGATGCTTTGGATGCCTTTGTAGATGTCACGCAGCAACCCGTTACCGGTACTGTAAAGCTGAAGCTATACAAGGGGAGTTGCACAGTGGTGGGGCGAAAGTCTTTATATAGCCTGTATAACGAGGAGATTGCTACTTTTAGCTCCGATAACGTGTACAACCAGTCAGATGCGACTGGGTTCATACACCTGTTTGGACTCCCCCTTAAGGTTAAAGCTCTTGTAGATGAGAAGAATGCTGAAGGAGAAGCTGTGGCGATGGAGAACAAATGACGCTCTGGGGAGGCAGGTTCAGCGGCGAGTCTGACGCCATTATGCGTCAATTCAACGACTCGTTTTCCTTCGATAGACGTTTGTATCGATGCGACATTAAGGGAAGCATCGCTTATGCCGCTGCCTTGCAACGTGCCGGAGTGATATCATCGGACGAGAAGAACCTGCTTATAGATGGGTTACAACAGGTACAAGACGAGTTTGAAAAGGAGACGTTCCTGCAGGCTTCCGGGGACGAAGACATTCATACGGCGGTAGAACGGCGCTTAAAGGAGGTCGTTGGGCCGGTTGCAGAAAAACTGCATACCGGCCGCTCCCGCAATGACCAGGTGGCAACAGACCTTCGCCTATATCTGCTAGACGAGATTGCGGTTATAGGATCAAAACTTAATGATCTATTGAAGGCGATTGTCGAGAAAGCCGAGCAAGAGATTGCGGTTGTCATGCCTGGATACACGCACATGCAGCGCGCCCAGCCAATCTTGTTTAGTCATTGGATTATGTCCTATTTCTGGAAGCTTGGGCGGGATTTAAAACGTCTTTTTGCTGTAGCGGATGCGACATCAATCCTGCCGCTGGGATCGGGCGCGCTTGCCGGCAACGCCTACGGTATTGATAGGCAATGGTTGGCTAGTGAGCTCGGGTTCTCTTCGGAAAGTGAAAATAGCATAGATGCGGTTAACGATCGTGATTATGTCTTGGAGTTTCTTGCTTGTGCCGCTCTAGTTCAGGTTCATCTAAGTCAAATGGCCGAGGAGTTCATTATATGGTCAAGTCACGAGTTTGGGTTTGTTGAGCTTGATGATGCCTTCTCTACCGGTTCCAGTTTGATGCCGCAGAAGAAGAACCCTGATGTGTTGGAGTTGATGCGCGGCAAGACCGGACGAATGGCGGGACATTTGGTATCGCTCTTGATGATCTTGAAGGGCCTTCCCTCAGCGTACAACAAGGATTTGCAGGAGGACAAAGAGGGTCTTTTTGATGCTATAGATACGTTGAAGTTAGAGCTTTCTGTCGTGCCGGGGCTTATCCGCACTTTGAGGCTAGATAAAGAAAAAATCTTGCGCTCTCTTGACGATGGAATGCTCGCCACAGACCTTGCTGATTATCTAGTGCAAAAAGGGGTGAGCTTTCGGCGGAGCCATAAATTAGTGGGAGAAGTCGTAAAGAGGGCTGAACAGTTAGGTCATTCTTTGAAATCCCTTTCCCTTGATGAGTATAAGCAAATTGATCAAGCTTTCTGCCAAGATTTGTACTCGGTATATGATTTTGAGCACTCAATAGAATCCCACAGCGTGCGTGGCGGTACTGCGACATCGTCTGTGCTCGCGCAAATAGAAAAGGCTAAGTTTTTATTGCAGGAGAGCGCCGAGTGCTAGTGAATATCTTTTGGTGATTTTCGGGCAAGTGACCAAGATTAACGGTTCCTCGCTGTTTGATGTGGGTAAGCAGAGAGGAAGTTTGTCGGCGATAAGGTAGGCAATGGTAATGAGGTTTAGCGTGGTACGATACCCTCTTGCTTTGGCGTTGCCCACTTGAATGATTGAGGTTTTTTGTGGCGTGGTAGGTTGCCTGCCTGTGCGGGCGAGCCGCACGCAGACAGGCCTACCACGTTGAGGGGTTAGGTTTTTTGTGATGTCACGTTGGGGGCTAGAAAAAATGGTGTTGCTGGCGTACTCGTTACTCACTTCGAACAGCGAAGAGCCAGATTAACTGTCACAATGCCAGCCTGATGGCATGTTGGGAATTGCAGCCAGAAAGGGTTTTGTTGGTCTTTAAGTCAATCAGAAGTTTGGCTACTTGAATCTATCGTCTGATTTGTGCTTTCGCACTTGGCCGGGAACTTGTTCTAACCACCCGTAACGTGCAACTTGATGATAATCAAAATCGGGTACATATGGCTTGATATCCAGCAACGGCGTGCCGTCAAGTATGTCGATGTCCTTCACTTCGAGTATGGATCCCTCGATCTTGGCAAGCCTTAGCACTGACAAACCGATCTGATTTGGCCGGCGAGGGGCGCGTGTGGCAAACAAACCACGCTTTGCTTGGTCCATGAATGGAGAAACCAAGAGCTTGAACCCGGAGCTGCGGTGGAAGTGATACAACAAGATGATATGTGAGAATCCATCGAGATCTTTCAGCCCTGCCAGAAATTGGTCGTATACCTCAACGGTGCCTGCAGCGCCTCCTGCTCCCGCAGGCTGTATGGGCATCTCTTCAACGGATTCAAACGGGCTGTGTATAATCCCTATTGGTTGGTACTCTATTTTCATGCAGCCCCCTGGCCTGTGGCCCTAGTTTGATGTCTAGCCGATCATCTACCAATGTACACAAATGGCCTACTGGCGAGTAGTAGAATACGCTGTGACATCTGGCAGAGCAAACTTGCCTTAACGATTGTTTGTAACGGGTAATCTGTAATCCACAATAGATCTGCATGGCAAAATCCTTGCTTGCCCGGCTTGAGGGGGCAGTGAGGCAATCGTCTCCCACGGACAATTGGATCTATGTCAGCCAAAAGTGCGCGGTGGATATCGTTGACTATCAGATGGGCCCAGCGATTCAAGCGCTCAAGGAGGCCAATCGAGATTATCCCTCTTGACAAGCAGCGTGCTTCCAGAGATGTCCCGCAATTAATGCAGCACCAGAGCGGCTCTTCAGTACACACAGGCGTCGAGAAGCGACATCGCCTCTCGCAAAACCTCGTCCGGCGCCTTTCCGATCCGTCTTGCCTGCCGCGCGCGAAAGTCGATCGACCTCACCTGCTCGACCATGACAAAGCCGGTTAGATCTTGACCTTCCGGGATCGCCACATGGAAAGGGTAATCGCGACGAGTGCTGGTGATTGGGCAGACGATGGCGAGCCCCGTGTGCAAGTTGAAGAGATCATGGCTGATCACGAGCGCCGGTCGGCGCCCGCTCTGCTCGTGCCCCGTACGCGGGTCGAGGACAACCGCAATGAACTCCCCCTGACGCGGGATGTACTTGGCCACCTACCAGACCTCGCGTCCCGCCGCCGGCCCCCAGTCAAGCTCCTCGGCCTTGTAGTTCGCGGGAATGTCCCTGACGAGCTGGCGTAGGTCGTGCCCGCCGCGCACGCGTCGAGCGGGCGTGATGATGATGACGCCGTCACGCGTTGCGATCTCCACCGCATCGCCCACGTTGATGTTGATATCCGCCAACAACTTCTTGTTCAGGCGAAGACCCTGGCTGTTGCCCCACTTCTGGACTCTGGTGAGCATCACACCACCTCCAGCGGATAGCCGAAGTATAGCCGGTGCCATGAGCGAGATCAACCCCACAGTCTGCTATAGCTTTGGGGTCGCGTCTTAATTTTTAGCCTTCTGTCTCGGCACTTAGCCTGCTGTGGACGCCTTTCTTATTAATTCCGGTGACACAGTACTCAAATCGATAGCCTAGGTCCTGGATTCTTAGGACGAAGAGTGTGTCCGGTCAGGGTCTTAATACTGTTCGTCTACTTGCCAGTTCTCGCGTGCAGGATTCTGACAACGAAGAAACACAAGCAAGCGGTGAAGCTGCAGGCGTAATCATGGGGCGACTGTGGCCTCAGGATCATACAGCTCTTCACTTACCCGGACATTGACTGATTACAGCCTCATCAATTGCCTTGTTTGCGTAGACTTTGTCGAAGTGATCGGCAAACTCTGATGCCAACTCAGCAGCGCGCTTATCATAGGCATTCTTGTCTTGCCAGGTGTTTCTCGGATTGAGTATCTCGGCACGGACATCGGGGCAATTGCGAGGCACCAGAAGGTGAAACAACTTGTTTTCATCGTAGCCTACGTCATTAAGTGCGCCGGTAAGAGCGGCCTGTACCATTGCCCGCGTCAGGGTGATGTCCATGCGTTTTCCTATCCCGTAAGGCCCACCGGACCAACCAGTGTTTACTAGGTATACAGTTGTTCCGTGCTTTTCCATTTTCTCTCCTAGTAGGTGGGCGTAAACGTCGGGGTTTCGTGGCATAAACGGCTCCCCGAAAAATCGGGAGAAGGTGGTTTTGGGTTCCACAATTCCCGTCTCTGTGCCAGCAAGCTTGCTTGTATACCCCATAAGAAACCAGAGCATTGCCTGCTGCTTGCTTAGTTTAGAGATAGGCGGTATTACTCCGTTGGCATCAGCGGTAAGAAAGAGAATGGTCTTAGGATGTCCTGCTGTGGAGGATTTCTTGATATTTGTTAGGTAATCTAACGGATAGGATGCGCGTGAATTAGGGGTAAGGCGACTGTCGTAGAGATCGAATGTCCCGTCCGGGTAGAACATGGCGTTCTCAACTATGGAACCGTGTTTACGATAATCATCTTTGTGCATCACCGCGTTGTAGATCTCCGGCTCTTTATTTCTATCAAGGTCAATCAGCTTGGCGTAGCAACCATTCTCGAAATTGGCGATGCCATCATCGCTCCAGCCGTGCTCATCGTCGCCAAGCAGGGCTCGGCGTGGATCTGCAGAGAGGGTTGTTTTTCCCGTCCCAGAAAGCCCCAGTAGCAGAGCTGGGTCCCCAGCATCTCCCTGGTTTGCTGAGCAGTGAAGCGGCAAGATCCCCTCTCCTGGCAACAAGTAGTTCATCACTGTAAACATCAGCTTCTTAACCGAGCCCCCGTAGGCTGAGCCGTATACAATGCCGATCCTCCGGTCATAATCCATTCCAATGATCATGGTGGATGTGTCTTGCGTATTTGGATCGATGCGCAGAATGCCTTTGTATCTCTTTGAGTTTAGCTTATCGTAAGGCAAAACAAGCATAGTGAATGGTCGTTTGGCAAATATACTCTTCGAAATGTCAGGTGGCACGGGTCGGAACATATTATCGGTAAACAATGCGGTCAGGGCTTTATCGGTGATTGTCTTTACAGGAAGAGCGTATGAGGAATCTGCGCCGAGGACTCGGTCGGTGACGTAGAGCTTCTCCTTGTGATTGAGCGCCGCAAACGCGTCCTCAATTACCATATCAAATTCTTTCTCATCGATTGGAATGTTATTTGGCGATTCCCAGTCAATATTTTTTTCGCTCTCTGCTCGTTTTACGGTAAGGGTATCTAGCGGGCTACGGCCTGTGGACTCAACAGGGGTCCATGTGGCGAGAGCTCCGCACTCACTCACCAGGGCCTCTTTGCTGCTTACTGTTTCCTCGATTAGAGCTTTTCTTGTTGGGTTACTTGAGACATTCTTTTTGGTAAGTAATGCATGCAAGCTTTGATCAAAGTCCATCATTTCTTCACCCTCGCTAATTTGCTCCGCTCGTCTTTGTATAGTGGCGGTCGCCGCATCATAACGCATAATACTTAGCAATTCACGCTGGAAGCTGGTTGTAGAACATAGCGGTCGTCACCCAGATGACGGATGTCTGATAGCTGTGTTATACTAAGCGACTTGAACTTTAGGGAAAAAGGAGTACTTATGGACTACTCTCCAGGACTTGCTCTAGCAACCGCGTCATTCGAGATTGCCGTTGCTTTTTGGGCGCTGCGTGGAACAGGGGATAGGTCGATCACGCGCACGACAGCAGCGATTCTCGCTCTACTGGCTACTTATCAGATCATCGAAGTAGGCATCTGTTCCAATGCCAGTGCTGCAGGCTTCCTTCCCCGACTGGCATTTATTGCTGTAGCTTGGCTACCTCCACTTGGCATGCTGCTGATAGCCAACATTCACCGTCCGCGGTCCCGCATGGCCTATAGCAATGCTTACTTCATGCTTGCTGCTGCTCTTGGTATTGTAGTATGGATTGCTCTAGACCGTGCGTTTGTTTCTTCCTCGGTGTGCCAAGCTTTGTTTGCGTACTACACTAACCCCATGCCGCGGTTCACGCTGTATGCTGGTTTCTACTGGTTGGGGCTTCTGGGAATGATTGTACACTCTGGGTACGGTATGAAGACGTGCCCTGATCCACGCCGGCGGCGTCTTCTGTTTCAAGTGTTTGCTGGGACGCTGGCGTTTGTGCTTCCCTCTCTACTTGTGTCGCGGTACGTTTCTCCGGCAAGAGGGTCGCTTCCCTCTGTGATGTGCCACTTTGCGCTGATATTAGCCTTTTTTCTAACTCGCTTGGTCTATCTCCAACGCCGCTCGGCAGAAGAGGAACAGACACCAGCTGTCGCTCGGACGGGGTAGCGTTCTATCGCTTGAAAGCGAGTAAAATTGTGGAATGATGACTGAAGACACGACTCGACCTGCACACAGGCGGATTTGGAGCGGATTAGCAAGCGATGATGCGACATCAGAGATCGGCATACTTGGAGTTCCGTTTGATGGGGCGACTAGCTTTCGCAAAGGGGCATCGTTTGCTCCAAGCAAGATTCGTGAATTGACTTTGCATGTCGCGCCGTTTACCGAAGAGGGGAAAACCCTTGCTGGGCTGCGGGTGCATGATTACGGAGACGTATCTGTAGATCTTGACTGGCAGCGCTACTTCAAGACGGTGGAAAGCCGTGCACGTTTAGTTCTAAATCACCGCTTTGCTCTATTCTTGGGCGGGGATCACTCTGTAACGATCCCGCTTACGCGTGCGTTTAGTAAGATCGTGAAAGGCAGTTTTGGAATGCTTCATATAGACGCACATCTCGATCTTGCTGACTCTTTTGAAGGTTCGCGTTGGTCACACGCCTGTACGCAGAGACGTGTTCTAGAGCTACCAAATATTGACCCCAAGCATCTTGCTTTCGTTGGAATCCGCTCGTTTATGGATGACGAGATGAGCTTTCTCAATCAACAGCCACAGATTTCCCTTACCACCGCTCGTGACGTTCATGTGAGGGGAATAGATGATGTGGCTAAGGTTGTTGTAGACCAATTACGGTCAGTTGATGCTGTTTATATCACCTTGGATATTGACTGTTTGGATCCAGCTTTCGCTCCTGGTACGGGCACCCTGGAGGCCGGAGGCTTGTCCACGCGTGACGTGCTTGATCTGCTACGAACGATTTTCTTAGCCCTGCCGGTCCGCGCTATGGACATAGTAGAGGTATCGCCGCCGCTCGATCACTCTGACATAACTTCAGTAGCCGCGATTAAGATGATCTACGAAGTGTTTGGTTTTAGTAAAGCAAATAGCTTCTGCAAAGGGATGCTAAGCCAGGAAAGTTGATCATCTTAACCGGTATTGGTATGGCAACCAGAAGAAAAGAGATGGTTTCTTTTGACAAGGCGTTATTGGTTCTGTATACTGCCATTTGCTTTCCATTTTAAGCGTCCGCAAAGGCTCCTGGGGGTACGATACTTATGAGGATAAAAAAGCTTTAGATTGATCACGGTTTAAGCCTTTTACCGGCTTATCTGTCTGTTATTGGTTGGCCCTCTTTTTATCTAATTTCCAAGGAGTTATTATGATTAGCCCTGCCCTGGAACTCCAGCAGGTTAGCAAGGTGTTCCTCAAGAAAAATCAAAAAAACAGATTCTCCCGTTCCAAACGTGAAAAGGTTGTTGCCTTAGATAACGTTGATCTTGTCGTGCAGCGAGCTGAAATCTTCGGCGTTCTCGGTCCTAACGGATCTGGAAAGTCTACCCTGATTAGGCTTGTCTCAACGCTCCTTATTCCCGATAGGGGAACGATAACTGTGTTCGGTCATGATATCGAGAAGGAGGAGTTCGCGGTGAAGCGGCTAATCAACCGCGTATCTGTGGATGCTGCTTTCTTCAAGAAGTTCTCTCCGTTGGAGAACCTCATGTATGCTGCCAGATTGTACGGGATGCCTATTCGTGAGGCGCGCAGCCTGATGCGTCAGATAATGTTGCGCCTTGGCCTAAAAGAGTCGACTTTTGATCAGCCAATGGAGAACATGTCACGCGGCATGCAGCAGAAGGTTGCTGTTGCCCGTGGATTCTTGACCTCTCCAACCCTTCTTTTGCTCGATGAACCAACTACAGGGCTTGATCCGCACTCCAAGCTTGATGTGCAGGGATTCGTTCGTGAGATAAGAGAAAACCACGAAGCAACGATCCTTCTTACAACTCATGACATGGAAGAAGCAAACCGTTTGTGCGACCGTATTGCGATAATTAATGACGGTAAGATAATCGCGCTTGATACACCGGAAGGATTGAAAGGCTTAGTAGCTAAGCGCAACAGCCATGAGGTGACGCT
Source organism: uncultured Thermotogae bacterium (assembly GCA_964552295.1). Classification (GTDB taxonomy): domain Bacteria; phylum Bipolaricaulota; class Bipolaricaulia; order UBA7950; family UBA9294; genus M55B144. The sequence goes on from CAZKFV010000010.1 coordinate 12,098, forward strand.
GGAAGACGTGTTCATTGAGCTCACCGGAACACGGATGGAGGAAAAGGAGAGTGCCCAATGAACGCAATTGTGCGCGAAGCACGCATTGCTTTTGCTTTTGTCGAGCGCAACATAAACCTAATTAAGCGATATTGGGGCTGGGAGATCGTTTGGTTGATTTACTCACTAGTCAATTCGCTTGCCGTTACCTATATAGGCGCTGGAATGGAAAGGATTAGTGGCCAGACCCTTGACACGCAATACTTGATTACTTACCTCTTAGTGGGAACGCTTATTTGGTCGTATTTGTCGGTGATTTTCTACGCTATTAGCGAGATGATCGCTTGGGAGCGTTGGGAGGGCACAATCGAGTACACGTTTATGGCTCCCGTGTCACGACCCATACACCTTGTGGGGACGACCTTGTTCGCTATCTTATACGGCGTGTTGCGCACTCTTGTTATTTTGATGGTTGTTGCCTCTTTCTTTCATCTTGATCTTTCGGGAGCGAACATACCGGGATCGGTCCTGTTGTTGCTTGCCGGAAGTGTTTCATTTGTTGGGTTAGGAATTATAGCCGCGGTTCTCCCTTTATTGTATCCCGAACGCGGAGCACAAATGACAAACGCCGCTGCAGCGCTGCTATTACTGATATCAGGTGTGTACTATCCCGTTGAGACGCTTCCCTTCTGGCTGCAGAGGATAGCCGCTGCTTCACCAGCCACGTATGTGATAGAAGGTATGCGCGGATGTCTATTGCACGGCAAGGCTACTATGGAACTCCTTCCAACTATTCTCCTGCTTTTTGGCGTAGGAGTTATGGTTATTATTGTTGGCCTCATTGTATTTCGCTTCGTGGAGCGCTATGCGAAACGGACCGGAAGGTTGAAGCGGAGCGGGTAATTATCTACGGATTGTGCTCTTGAGAGGGTAAGCTTGAAAGACTATCATTGTATTTAGTCTCCGCAGTAATAAGGAGGATCAGGATGCCATTTGGAGATGGGACAGGACCAAGAGGAAGAGGCCGCGGGCGGGGCCGTGGGATGGGATATGGTCGTATGAGGCTTCCATCGCGTGAAAGACCTACTACGGCGCCTGCAATTGCCATAGATGCTGATAAATGTATCGGTTGTGGACAATGCATTTCGGTTTGCCCGTTTGACGCTTTGTCGCTTGTAGAAGGCAAAGCTGTGCTTGATGAAATAAGCTGCAGGAACTGCCGGGAGTGTATTGCTGCATGTCCGACGGGGGCAATCACATGACAAATCGAAGGAGCATAAAACTGGCAATTTCCTGTGATGGGGAAACAGTTCCACGCAGACACTTCGGTGATTGCCCGCACTTCCGCGTGTATGAGATTTATGAGGATGGAGAGTGCCAGCTTATCTGCATGCAGGAAAACACTTCCCCTGAAGAGCAGGTCCACGCTGACCCAAAGAAGCTCAACGTAGTTGCTAGCATTCTACCCGGATGTGAGGCCGTGGTCAGTGGCCTTGCCAGCCCAAATTTTGTGCGCATGAGAGATACAAAACCAATCCAACCGGTGGTTACCAAAAAAGAGACGGTTTCTGAGACCCTGAGCATTCTAGCGGAGATTTTCGAGGAGTTGTTTAGCCTAGTTGATCTGCGTCGTCGGGGCGACCACCCTAAGGTAATACTAACAGTCGGCAAGAAACTTTAGATTACGTCCACAGACGGTAATTGTCTCGGTACAAGAAGACATGTCTGTGATTATTATGTAGAAATTGGAGGCAAACAAACGAGTTAAGGGCTGCTAGGTAGCAGCCCTTAACTCATCCAGGATCACGAATTCTTTAGAGGTGTTTTTGTACTTCCTTTAGTAGTTCTTGGGCATGTATTTGTGAATAACTATTCATGAACGGGAACTTGTCCCCTATAGGATCATCTATGATGCTCTGAAGGATTCGCTCTGCATCTTTCCATTGCTTCTTTGGCATCAGGTAAAACTCGACAAAGAAGGACCGATTCTCGAAATACTCATTGGCGCCTGCGACAGTCTCTTGGCCCTCACAATAATTAGGTTCGTTGACCACAAAGCACAAATAATGCAGCGCTTTTTCATAATCCCGTCCAAACATTGCTGGCAGCCCAGAGTAGTAAGCGCCATATGATCTATACGCTCCGCCGGATAGGTAGTCTGGAGCCATTTCCAAAAGCCTCTCGGTGATCATCTGTGTCTTCTTAGGAACACCACCAAGGACAGCCCCCATCGGGTTTTTCTGAGCCTCCCTAAGCCAATTGGAGTTGGTCCAATAAAGGGCGGCAAAATCATCCTCACGAGCTACTGATTCGTCAAACCTTCCCCCTTCTTTATCGTTGAATTCAGGGTTCATGCGCAAGCTTTTGAACCCCCAGTTCTTCCCTTTGATGTATATATCTTCATTGTCAGCTTCATCGACAAACACGTTTGCCAAAGTGTAATAGCCTTGAGCAAGCTTGTTGACGATGTGCTTAAGGGAGGTGTCAATTTCGAAAGCGCCCACAGCTTCTTCGTCTGTCTCATTCAAATCCTCGCTTACCCCCAGGGCTGCTTTGAAAGCATTGATAATACCAAGAAGTTGAGCGTGTCCTGTGTCAGAGTATTCAATGGTGAAACTATCGTTCTGATAATATGAAAGCGCTGTTTCCAGGTCCATTGAAACAGGCTCTACTTGAGCGATTGCCACTAAGCCGATAAACAGGAACAGAGAAATTCCAAAAACTACTGATCTCTTCATAATTTCTTCCTCCTTTAAAAACCCAGGCTGACATAGCCAATGGATTATGCTCCAATTTCTTCTAAAGCGATCTGACACTTTACCGATGATCGTTTACTTGATCAAGGAATTCTTTGGCTAGTTCTTGGTCAAGCGCGTTGTAAAGGGGATATGTCTGACCAATTTGATCATTGATGATGCTCTGTAGGACTCGGGCTGCGTTGTCCCATAGTCTCTTTTCCATCAAATAGTATTGAGCAAATACGAGCCTGTTTTCGAAGTATGCATCGCAATCTGGATCAACGGGGCAATCTTGACAGTTGCTGCAGTACTCTGGCTCATCTATCACTGGGCAAATGTAGGAAAGCGTTCTTGGCAAATTTTGACCAAACTTGATCAGGGGTAGAGGGGGCAGCCCTCCCCAGAATGCGGCAAGTGCTCGGTATGGCCCGTAAGCTAGGTATGTTTCATCCACAGCCAGGCAGCGCTCAGCAAGGGCAAGAAGCTTTGGTGGATCATCGCGGGCAATTGCGCCAAGTACATCGAATTCATCTTTGCGTGCCCAATTGGCGTAAGTCCAGTACAAGGCGCCTATGTCGCTTTCTTGATTAACCGCGGCTACAAATCCATGTCTATTCTCCTCGGTTACGAAATCTGGGTTCATACGCAAGCTCTTAAGGCCCCACAGCCGGCCCTTATCAAATATCGTAACTACTCCCTCCGCATTGCGGAGGAACACATCGCCTAATG
>CAZKFV010000011.1:0-7582 GCA_964552295.1 uncultured Thermotogae bacterium
TGGATGGCGACGGTGACGTGGACCGCGACGACGCCGAGCTTCTAGCCAGGTATATCATCGGCATCGAAGACAAGCTGGGAGGTGATTAGCGGTGGCCAATACGACTAAACATATAGGGCACACTAGAGTTGCTCGGCCTTTGATGGCGCTTTTGCTGGCAGCTGGATTGCTTCTAGTTCTCACTGCATGCATGGGGGGCTGGTTCACCCAGCAGCAGAACGCAACCCTGGTCATTGGCAAGCCCGTTGTATCAGGAGGGCGCGGTGAGGTGATGATCTCGGTAACAGATATGCCTAATCAGGGTTTGGCCTCGATCGCCATCGACGATCTGGGAATAACTTACAATGACATCGACTCCGCAAGCATCGAAACCGAAGGGCTAAATGGGTTCACCGTGCTCGCGCAGGACTTCACAACCACCGCAGGCAAAGGTCGGTTAGTTGCTGCCAATCCTACATCAGGCAGTGTTGGAGGAACAATCATCAAAATAACATTTGAGGTAACTGGCGCTAATGCCGCGTTTGGAATAGCAGATGCGGACAAGGGCAAGGTTGAGTTGGGAAGCCATCTGGGTACGCTGATAACCACATGGGACCTTTCCTCGAGTACTGCGGACTACTACGCCAGATAGGGAGGTGAGCTAAATGAAAAAGCGAATACTCGTTGTAATGATGTTGGTAGGCGGAGTTCTTGGGCTCACTCTCGTGGCTGGTCCGCTTTCGGGAAGTTGGTCAAGCGAGATCACGTTCGACCAAGGGGATCTCAATCCGTTACGGAGTTTGGAATCCATGCTCGAAATTGAATACTCACTGGGAAGCTTTATATCTACAAGCGAATCCGAGTTTCAGTTATTCGGCTTCATATGGCAAGGGTTCGGCCTTACTGGCACGCTGGGGGCGTTTGGCGTGCAGGGGGACGTTTTGTTTGGTGCTTCCACGGCTGATTACATATACGCGCAGGGCATCTTATCCACTAGCATGGCTGGGATTGACTTTGCGCTGTACGCGGCGCAACTTAGCGACGCGGTACTCCAGGGACCGGCTGATGGGTTTGCCTTGCGCATTGCGGGAAGCGCTGGGCCGCTGGATATTGTGAGCATCACCGAGATGGGAGCGCAAATCGAGGACGATGATGATGACGACTTCAACGGAATAACAATCTACCACGCGTCAACCGGGCTTTACCGGCACTACGTGACCAACCCAATCGTGGTCGGACAAGGGTTCACTGGGGAGAAACTCACAGTGAGCGGCTGGAGCTTTGGCTGCGTGGAGGACATCAAAAGCACCCTGTACATGAGCTGCTCCGGGTTCGAGTTTATCAAGTTTGAGCTTTCCGGAATCGATGTCGGGCTCGGCTGGTTGACTCTGGACGCCGAGTTGAAGTTTGAGATGCAGGCCAAGAGCCTCAAGCTGACTCCAACTCTTAATCTGGGAAATCCAGCCTGCATAGATGTTTACAGCGCTATTCTAACCGATGCTCCGGATGATACGCTGTACAGCGGATTCACATCCCTCACAGGCATTAGTGTCTACGGTCTAGGATTGACCTTCTCTTGGCAAGGGGTGACGTTCAAGTCACTGAGCGTGCTAGACACTGCTCATTATGCTATTACGACCCCGGAGTACGGCTCCGTGATTGAGGAGATTACTGAAGCGTTAGAGGATGGAGACGAGGTTTACTTTGAGTACTGGGAGCTTATGTCGATTCAAGTGGAAGGAGATGGTTGTTGTGGTGGAAGCTACAGTTTCCTTGCCAATAGCTATTTCGACAAGAACTCGACTAGTCTTTTCGGATGGGGAATGACGCACATCGAAGTTGCGGTTCCCGTTGGTCCAATGATTTCGCTTTGTTGTGAGGTAGAGGTGGACGACGACGTGCCCGGCCTAGACCATCTTGGGTTCGGGTTCAAGATCGGCTGGTAGACGAAACATTGATAGTATTGCCCCAGTCGTTGCGGCTGGGGCTTTTTCTTGGCTTGTGCAAAACAAGGGACATGCTACTTTCTTATACTTCCTGCTTTCTTGCCGATTGGCCATTTTTCCATTACATCAGGTAATCCAAGCCCACCGGAGGGGAAAGATGCGTACAAGAGATAGTGGTTCATCTTGTGCCTATGCTCGGCAGTGTAACTAACAATATGTAGCCTCGTAGTCAGGCTCCAGCGTTGCGCCTGTGCGGTTTCGATGCGACAAACCCCAACGTGGCAGACCCCAGTGGAGTAAGACTCCACCCCGCTAAATACGTGAAAAGGTTGTCATTTCGCAGGGCAGGCGGGGCAAGCAAGCTGCACACGCTAAAACTGGCCATTGGTCATTTTTCTCGTTAGCAACTACACATAGCTTTCCACGTCTGCGCGCAAGGTAATCTTCCTTAATACATCTCTGTAAGCACCCACTCAAGACAGAGACTAACCCTTACGACCAACCAACCTCACAATCGGCCCTTTGTGGCTGTCAAACTAATACCGACTGATTTGACCAACTAGTCAAGCTTATCAGCAATTTTCGATGCTACCAGGTGGATTATTAAAAGCTCCCCTGTGTAGAACAAGGGGAGCTTTTAATCACTAGCGATGACGAAATCTTCCGATCTTATTAAGCGCAATTCATGTGCTATTTTCCTCTACGCGTGTTCGGAAAGAAGCTTCAGCCATTCCAAGCGATGCTTTAGGCCTGAATCCTGAAGCTTAGCCAATGCCTCCTTCTGAATTTGTCTAACCCTCTCTCTGCTTATTCCAAACTCAACCCCCACTTCATCCAACGTGCGGGGCTGATAATCGTTTAGTCCATACCTTAACTCGATGATACGCTTCTCCCGATCCGTTAAGCGCTCATCCAGCGCCTGTTCCAATTCCTTTACAAGGAGATGCTCAAAGGTTTCTCTCTCCGGTGACTCTACCGAACTATCCTCGATGAAATCTCCCAATACGGATCCGTCTTCATCGTAGCCCATAGGCATGTCTAATGAGGTCATACTCTGAGCGGTCTTCTTCGCCTTGATTATGTTCTCCTCTGTGGTCTCCAGCTCCATCGCCATATTCTCAGAAGAAGGCATATCTCCTGTCTCTTTGAGATGGCTCCACTCTAACTGGTAAATCTTGCGAATGAGCTCGTTGATGTGTGTAGGAACACGAATCGTGCGCGAGCGGTTAGTGATGGCGCGCAGGATTGCCTGTCTTATCCACCAAGTCGCATAGGTAGAGAACTTATATCCCTTTGTATAGTCAAATTTCTCGATCGCCTTCATTAAACCGAGGTTTCCCTCTTGGATCAAATCAAGGAAAGGCAAACCGCAACCACGGTACTTTTTGGCAATCGATACCACAAGCCTAAGATTTGCCTCAGCCAGCTCCTCTTTGGCTCGCTTATCCCCCGCTTCGATCCTCTTGGAAAGGACAACTTCATCCTCCCTCGTCAAGAGCGGCACGCGGCTGATCTCGCCAAAGTAAGTGCGAATAGGATTATCAGAACGTGATGATCGCTCTCGCAGTTCACGCTTGTTATCCGTTTTCGCGCTCAAATGCGCCGCAAGGTCAATGGTTGGCCTTGGCTCTTTGGTTTTCCTAGCTTCTTTCATCCTTTCCTCCCAATCCCTGACCTCTTGTTTATAAGATCGTCAAAAGGACTAACCAAACAGGATCGGACGACCCGGAGGGCCCTCCGATCCCATCAAAACAGCAACTTCTAACATGCACTGCTACGACATCGCCCGCCTCTTGGTCTCTCGTCCCTCAGTTTCGCAAAAGTAGTATAACACAAAAAACAAGCGATGTGAAGCCTAGCCACGGTGAAATTTGAAACTCAGCGGCCCGGGACAATTGGACTTCAGATGTGTTGGTAATGCACAAATAGGCCGGCAACAATCAAGCCCACGACGAGCCACAGGTAGAACCCGTTCTCTTTATCCAACGAACAAGGCCTACCAGGGCAAAGGGAAAAATGCAAACCGAGAGAAACCTCCGGGGAAAAGATCCAGCTAGGCGGAAGAGTGTCCAGTGAGCTTACACTTGCTGTAATGTTTACAGAGTTATTGAGCCATAGTTGCGCGCCAGCTGTAACATGAATGTACTGATTACATACCCATGCATCGGCTATCTCCTTCCATTGCAGGGCGATTCCTCCGCCAGCGTAGAGAGCAATAGGACCCATCCATCCCTTGACCACGATATCCGTTGCGGTCTCAAACAAGTTAGGGAATTGGTCTGGGTATGTGCCAAGTTCTAATAGAAAGGTTAGGTTTGGATGGGAAAGAAACTCGGCTGACAAAAATGAAAACGACTGATCCCAATCGATGGGCAGAGAAGCGGGCGCTCTAACCCCAAACCCGAAAGAAAAAGGAATCCCACCATGCACAGTAAGACCGATCAAGAAAGCTGAACACACCAGCAATAAGACTACTTTTCGTCTGAGCACTTCTCCTCCTAGCCTTCAGAATAAGCAAGCTGGCCCTCACAAGCCAGGGCGCGCGACCGCAAAACAAGGGCAACATGTCCTATTTCCTGTCATCGTCGGTTGCCTGAACCCAAGCGCTGCTTGCCGTTGGTAGTCATCAAGACTAGAATCTACTAACGCTGTCTAGCGTGCCAACAAAGGAGGGACGATGCTACAACTACTGCAAGAGATAGCAAATCGCGCCACAGGGTGGGTGGAGCTGCGCTATCACGCGCGCCGATCAAAGAGAATTTCGGTGCGAAACGGACAACTGGAGGAATCATCGACTCTTTTTCTCACAGGGGTAGGAGTGCGAGCGCTTGTCGATGGGGTGTTTGGTTTTGCTAGCACCACCGATATCTCAGAAAGAGGGATAATGCGCGCAGTAAGTGAGGCGCAAAGCGCGGCGCGCGCCTCAGCCCTGGCAAAGAAGGATAAGATAGCCGGTCTTCCAAAGGTCCCCTTAGCCTCAGGAGATTACACAATCAAGACCGAGGATCCACTTGATAACCATCCCCTTACGGAAAAACTAGAACTCGTCACTCGCACTGACGAAATCGTGCGCTGTGCAGCCAAAGAGATTGTATCATCATCTGCGGCTTACTCGGAGCTACAGGACGAGAAAGTCATCGTTACCTCAGATGGTGCCGCGACTCACATCGTCGATTCCAAGCCCGACTTTCGTGTGATCGCAGTTGCCCAGAAAAACGGTGACCAGGCCATGGGCATGGATTCAGTTGGCGTCAGTGGCGGTTATGCCGACATGTTCACCAAGCGCGATCCGGAGGAAATGGCCAACAAGGCAGTCAAGCTAGCAATCGATCAATTGCAGGCAGAGTACGCTACAGGTGAGACAGCTACAGTTGTCCTAGACCCTGGACTGGTCGGTGTGCTTAGCCACGAGGCAATTGGACACACTGTGGAGGCTGATCTTGTGCGCAGCGGAGCAATTACTAGCGGAAAGATAGGCAAGCGTGTGGCCTCGGAGCTGGTAACCCTATGCGACAGTGGACCATCTGTTTTTATGCCGCACGCCGCCGGAGAGGTGCTAGTTGATGATGAAGGCGTCGAAACGGGCCGAACAGTAATCATTGATCACGGGGTGCTAGTTTCGTACTTGCATAACCGAGAAAGCGCTGCCTATTACGGTGTTGAGCCAACAGGGAATGCCCGCGCCTTCGAGTATTCGGACGAGCCGATCATCCGCATGAGAAACACCTACATAGAGCCAGGGATTTCCTCTAAGGGGGAAATCATCGCCGGCATAAAACACGGGTATTATCTTCAGGGGCTGGGCGGAGGCGGACAAGCCGACTCAAATGCCGAGTTCATGTTCGGAGTACGAGAGGCACACGAAATCGTCAACGGAAAGATCGGAAAACTGGTTCGTGGAGTAACCATATCTGGGAACGCCTTCGAGGTTCTACAATCTGTTGACGCTGTAGCAGACGATTTCACTTGGGGGCTTGGCGCCGGACACTGTGGAAAAGGTCAGCTAGCAAAGGTGGATGCTGGAGGACCGCACCTGCGCTGCGTTGTAACTGTTGGGGGGAGACAAAAATGAACAAAAAACTGATAGATCTATGTAAGGATGCGCTCAATCGGACAAACAGAAAAGGAGCGGATCAGGCTGAGGTATATGGTGAATCTGTCCGCAGCCTAACTGTGGTAATCGAAAAGAACGATTTACAGGTTTCACGATCTCAAAACGAAACCATGTTAGGAGTACGCGCTTTCTCGAAGACCGGCAGTGGCTTTGCCTCTACAAATGATCCAGAAGCGGTGGATGAAACATGCACAGATGCCGTCACATTAGCAAAGGCCTCTCCTGCAGACGAGCACAACATCTTACCCGAGCAGGCAAAGAATGAATATGTCTCCGGCATATATGACCCGGCAGCCCAGGATTTCAAGGTAGAGCACGCGGTTGAACAAGCGCTTAAAATCCTTGAAATAGCACATTCCATCGATCCCCGCCTGATACTGGGAGATGGCGAATTTTCAGTTCATATTGGCACCAGAGCACTTGCCAATTCCAACGGAGTAACATGGGAAGAGCCCCAGAGCCTATTTACCTACTTTGCCCTTGCCACAGCACATGACGGCGAAATGGTATCAAACATGGACTACCAATTTGGGGCAACGCGACGCTGCGATGAGATCGATGTTGAACCGATAACCACTCGCGCATGCAATAATGCGCTAGGATCCCTCGGAGCAGAGAAAGGGATTAGCTTTAATGGTCAAGTCCTCCTTTCCCCCAATGCCGCCATCTCGTTGTTTGCCTCCCTTGTGCTATTCCAGGCCAACGCTAAGAACGTATTGCGGGGTATGAGCCGCTGGAAGGATATGCTTGGAAAACAAATTGCATCAGATCTGATCAGTGTAGTGGACGATGGATTACTGCCTGATGGTGTGGCAACAGCATCTTTTGACAGAGAAGGGGTGCCACATAAGCGACTTAACCTGGTTGAAAATGGCAAACTTACCTCATTTATGCACAATACCTACACAGCTAAGGCACTGAAGATGGAGAACACTGGCCACGCATCTGGTTCAGCACGCTCAGTTCCTCAGATTGGCCCCTCCAACCTCGAGATCCTACCTGGTGAGGTGAGCAAGGACCAGCTTATCTCCGAAATCGACAAAGGCGTTCTAGTGACACGCTTCTCAGGCCGGGCCGATCCGGTCTCGGGAGATTTTTCCGGTGTTGCCAAGGGAGGCTACCTGATCGAAAACGGACGAATTTCAAGATCGATCAGGGGTACTCTGATTGCTGGTAACGGCTTTGAAGCGCTAAAGAACCTATCAGGTGTTTCCAAGGAGCAGGAGCGCACGTTCAGCTTTACCCTTCCCTACCTGAGGCTAGAGGGAATATCGGTAACCGCGGGTTAATAGATGGCAAGCATCCGTAAACTAGATATTGCCGATTACGATGCCCTGTGCGTTCTGTGGCAAGAATCGGGGCTTCCATATCGACCACATGGTAGGGATACGAGGCAGAATATCGCTTCCCAGATTAAGAATGATTGCTCTATCTACCTGGTTGCTGAAGACGAGGGGGAGATCATCGGCGCAATTCTGGGAACCCACGATGGACGCAAGGGGTGGATAAATCGATTAGCTGTGTCTCCCAATCACCGAGGCCT
>CAZKFV010000012.1:0-2633 GCA_964552295.1 uncultured Thermotogae bacterium
GAGTATCAATACCCATGATAGTCACAAAGAATCTTCGGAAGGTGTTCGTCACAGGGTTGGCCTCACGCAGAACAACCGAAGCTGTGAAATGCCTTAATCTGTCAATCAACAGGGCTGAAATCTTTGGCCTGTTAGGCCCTAACGGGGCGGGAAAAACTACAATCGTGAAACTTATTTGTGGACTCATTAGAGCAACCTCTGGGAGCATATACCTGGGCGGGCACAAGCTCAGTCCGCACAGCAAGTGGCCTTCTAAACTAGTAGGGACCGTCTTGGAAGGAAATCGGAATGTGTATTGGAACCTGACACCTCAGGAGAACTTGCTGTATTTCGCACGCATCCGGGGCGTGCACGAGCGCGATGCTAGGATGAGAGCAACAGCGCTACTGGAGGAGTTTGACCTCACCTCCAAATACAGGGATCCCGTGGGAACGCTTTCGCGTGGCATGCAGCAGAAATTGGCGCTCTGCTGTGCGTTGATAAGCAACCCGCCAATCGTGATGGTGGATGAGCCGACTCTCGGATTGGATGTATCTGCAGCACGTGCAATACGCGCCAAGCTTCATCTTCTGGCAAAAGAAGAAGCCCGCACAATTCTGCTAACAACCCACAACATGCAATTGGCTGCCTCTGTATGTCATCGGGTAGGGATCATCAATAAGGGGGAAATGGTGAAGATGGGAGAGGTCGCCGAGCTAGGCACGTTGCTGGAAACATCACTATACATAGTAGAGTGCGAAGGCTACCTTGGAGATGATAGCAAGGAAAAGCTGCTGCAAATTCCAGGACTTACGCTGCACGGCGAGGAGAACTCGCATGAAATCAAGCTCGTCGCTGGGGCGGGAGGTCTCACAAACAAGAGGCTCTACGATGTAATCGAGATCCTTAGGGGTGAACACATGCAACTCGTATCGGTGCGCGAGGATAGGCAGTCCTTGGAGGACATCTTTCTGCATCTCACTGAGGAGACACCAGTGTGAAATACATAGCTAGACTTTATCTTGCTGAGCTTGGGCGGAGATTTGCCCTTCTTCGCCGTTATGCATTGGGAACAGTGGCCGATATCGCGACGTTCTACCTGGTGTTCATGGGCATTTTCATTGGTATCAGAAGCGTCGTTGGTCAAGTCCAGCCAGAGGAACTCTCGCAGATCGCCACTGCACAAGTAGTCGGTTTCCTGGCGTTCTACTTTGCGTCCATGGTGTTGAGCTTCGTCAATAGCCATCTTAGAGAGGAGGTTGAGCAGGGGACTCTCGAACAGGTGTTTGTATCATCAAGATGGTTTGTCTTGGTCTTATTTGCCAGGCTAGAAGCAACCTTTACAGTCGATCTGATCCGATTTGTGCCCTTGTATCTTCTCCTTTCTGTCTCGACAGGAGTATACATTCGCCTCACTGCGCCTATGATCTTGGCCTTCTTACTGCTACTCCTGGGAGTTTATGGTTTGGCTCTATTCCTGGGGGGAATGACAATGCTATTCAAAAGAACTGGGCAGCTCCCGTTTCTGTTCCAGGTCCTCTTCTTAGGCTTTAGTTTCAGTTCCCTTTCGCAGCTTCCCGAAGGAGTCGAGAGGTTCGTATCTCTGCTCCCGTTTGCAAGAGGTGTGACCCTGCTCAAGGAGATGGCTGTTCACGGAAGCGATGTCACAATACTTAGCTCGACATCCTTTTTCCAGCTTCTCGCAAATGCAGCAGCATATATGGTAGGAGGCCTTGGCTTTTTCATCTGGACAGAAAAGGTATCGAAACAGAAGGGCCTTCTTGGGCGATATTGATAGCATAAGTAACGAACGTTGTGATCTGGTCTTTATCTTTGGCAGATGCTGGCGGTCAGTGGTCAGAGCTTCATCTTCGACTTCCAGCAGCATGTCGCTTGGTGATCGCGCTGACCGTGGAGAAGGGAAGCCCGAGGTGGCTGCCAACCTCCTGAGGCTTGTAGTGATAAAGTCGAACAACATCGTCGATACGAGCATCGAGATCTGAACTTTTCAGGTATGTTTTGGGAGATCTCCTGACGCGCATTCCCGCGGAATGTGATGTGGTAGACAGCTCCCTCAAACTGGATGCGCAGTGCCCGTGTCATAATACGTTATCCTGGCAGATCGGGAATCGAAAATGTCGCGGTAGGGAAGCCAGTTACCCAACGCCCCCCCGCACAGATCCCGGCGTGCGGAACTACCGCACAGACATTAACTGCCTGCCGTATCCAACCCAGAGCGCGTCACAGGGCACCCCGCCACTGTGTGCGGTCCCTGGTTCCCTGAATCAGATTCCCCTCGCCCAGTCCCCTTCCCTCCACTCCCTCCGCACATGATGGCGCACCATCACCCTTGTTCGGAAGCTTCTCCAGTACTATGAGACTGTCCGACTTCCCATGGCCGTTCATCACCAGCGTGCTCCCTTGGGATTCCTGGTGCGGACCACTTTCATGGTCAACCATGGGATCTCCCGTCTTCCGTAAGATGTGCTTAGATGCACGCTCGGGGTCTCAGACCGCGCAGGGTCCAAATGTACCTCGCGTTTTAGCGGTACATCCGATGTTGCCCCTCGTCTAGCTTCATAACGGAGGCACCCTGAAGTATTAGGGTCAATTTCACGGCTCAATACCCGGCTTACATCTACCCCTGTCAACGC
>CAZKFV010000013.1:0-2695 GCA_964552295.1 uncultured Thermotogae bacterium
AAGCTTGGCGAGGTCCAGACACAGACCAGAGAATACAGTGATTCCATGGTCACACTACTTCATGAAACTATAGGAGATCGCGTGGTCAGAATGCTTGAAGCGCTTTCCAAGCAAGATCACTAGCCGAACCAAGAGATTCATGTCCGGGGTCAGAGCTGTATTTGTGACATCGGATCTCTTAGGATCACGTATTATAGCATGGCCACTACGCATTAGTTTACACGGCAGGGGAGCTCCCAGAACGTAGCTTGTAAGTTGGATCGCGATGCCCGTATCCACGATGCCGCTGGTCTTTATCAATGCAAGCTTCAAGAGGTTGCCGAGTACGTTGGTCTTCACTCCTCCATGATCAGGGCTATCGCAAAGGAACAACCTGCTGGGAGTCGAAGATAAAGCTCTGACCCCGGAAACGAAGAACGTCTTCCTTGATACGGGGTGCGCTTTTAGACATGTCCGCCCGGATTTCCTAGGGGTGCGGATGTCCGTCGTTGAAAGCTGCCTGGATGCGCGGGAAGCTGCTTCTTCAAGCGATGCTTTGGAGTCGGGAGGTCTCTGTCGCGAAGTAGTATATTAGCTCCTCTGGCAAGCATTACATCTTGCTCCAGTGCCTTATTGTTCATGTCTTAGCAATAGTGTATAATGATTAAATGATATGACATATATAGTTAAGTTCTGTTACAAAGGCGCTGATACACTTCATGAGGTTGGAGTGTAATACCAGGCTGAGTAGAGGCATCGTTACTAGTAGTCGCAAGTGTGTGCTTGCTTACAAGATGCTTGCCTGGATGTGATCTGTTCGGGAAGGTGTCAGCTGAGTGTATCTGGGAGGTGTTATGACAGCGGAAATCTCGATTCTAAACCAACAAGCAGTGGCAATGGCAGCTGACAGTGCCCTTACGATTCAGCAAGGCGAGGGACAAAAGATCTTCGCTTCTGCCCTAAAGATATTTGCGCTATCCCATTATCAGCCTGTGGGAACAATGGTATATGGGACTGCTGATCTAATGGGGATTCCCTGGGAGACAGTTGTTAAGACGTACCGAAGGCATTTGGGGACGAAGAAATTAGCATCAATAGATGACTACGCTGCGGATTTTCTAGATTTCCTTGGAAAGGGCGGTTTGTTCCCTTCTACATACCAAGATGAGCGCTTCAAACAACTAGTATACAGCTACTTCAGCTGGATTAGAGACAAGATCATATCTAAGGTTGAGGGGATTATAAGAGAGCAAGGGAGAATAGCTTACGAAGAAGTGAAGAACATAGTTTCCGAGACTGTCAGCTATGACGCAAACACGTGGTCAGAAGCCCAGCAATTGCCGAATATCCCAGAAGGCTACGTGGAGAAGATAAGAGAGAATTTTATCTCTGCAATTGAGAGTGCCAAGAAAGACGTTTTTGAAAAACTCCCCCTGAGTACCGACGTCTCTTCGAAATTATCTGAAATAGCAGTGAATCTCACAGCGAAATGGCCAGAGAAGGTATCCCCGCCGGCTCACTCGGGTCTTGTTGTTGCTGGCTTTGGAGACAATGAATTTTTCCCTCATCTTCGATCCTATTTCGTAGGCCCAATTTTACAAAATGTTGCCACCTACAAGTATGACAACGCCCACTCTGTAGATATCAGTTTCGACATGAAAGGTGGAATTGTGCCTTTCGCTCAACAGGAAATGGTAGGCGTTTTTATGGAGGGAGTAGTAGGGCGATATCAGCAGTTACTTGAAAGACTTATCTCCCAGCTAGGCGAAGGTCTGCCCAAAGTAATCCTGAGGAAAATTGGAGCGCCTGCAATTACCAATAAAAGAGCACTAGAGGAGCAGCTGGTGCAGATGAGCGGGAAGGCAATCAAACAAACCTTGAAGAAGTTAGAGGAATATCGACAAGAGGAATTTGTGAATCCCATCATGAAAGTAGTCGCGAGTTTGCCGCTAGATGAGCTGGCGGCGATGGCAGAAGCGCTCGTCAACTTGACTTCTTTGAAGAGAAGGGTGACTATGAAAGAGAAAGAGACCGTTGGCGGGCCAATAGACGTGGCAGTGATTTCTAAAGGGGATGGGTTGATCTGGATAAAAAGAAAGCACTACTTTGCAAAGGAGCTGAACCCACAGTTCTTTGCCAAATATGGAAGGAAGGTGAACTATGAAGAAGAGGGCGACAAAAAAGAAGGAAAGCTATAATTCCCTGGCTGAATTTCAGGAAACCTTCCTCCCATTGTTATACAAGACAAAGCACGGCGATCTTAACAACAGAGGAGCCTCTGCGTACGGTACTGCCCTTGCAAAGGATATTCTATCAGAGATAGAGCAGGGTCTATAAAATCGGGGAACGCCTCTCAAAGCGCGCTATCTTGGGAGGAAAGCCTTTCCGAGGAAGCAGCCTTTTATTCTTTTTCAATCTGCAATTACCAGTGAGTCGGAGTCGTCTTCTTGCTCTTCATACAGCAGTATATTGTTAAAGGAAACGGGTTTGCGTCCGGGGTCAGAGCTTTGAAAGCGCCGTCGAAAGCTGGAGGTGTGTAGTTGGTGAAAGTGCGATACAGGGAAGGGCTAGCGACCCACTCTGACCTCGAGTCATGCGCCGGTGTCTGTGAAGGCACGGGTGAAGCGTTGACAGGGGTAGATGTAAGCCGGGTATTGAGCCGTGAAATTGACCCTAATACTTCAGGGTGCCTCCGTTATGAAGCTAGACGAGGGGC
>CAZKFV010000014.1:0-9146 GCA_964552295.1 uncultured Thermotogae bacterium
CATCTTCCTTCCAGAAAGAGCCCAGCTTAGGTACTTCGCCCCAAACTCTCCCCAACTATGGTCAGTCTGAGTGACGATCTCCTTCGTGAATACCTTGAACACTGAGAGATGGCCAATCGATTTCATGTGCTGAATTGTTGAATGGATAGTAATCTCACGTCGAGATTTGCGACTCCTGAAAAGCGCCGCAATCGCCAGCAAAAAGCTAACGAAAAGGACTGCTATCAGTATTAGTGCAACAGTCGTGCCCATTTTTCACCTTCTTGATCCAAAATAACAAGGTAGCAAAAATTCCACCAACGATACAAGCACGGCCCCAACATTTATTACCCTTCTACCGCTGTAGAAATAGATTACGCCATTCCAGTTAACACTGCCAAGTACACCCACCAGCCAGAACGGAGGAGACAGAACCAATGGCGTCGGCGTAGATCCAAAGCTTGCATTGGAAATGGAGTGCGGTCGTCATTCGGAAGAATGAACGAGCAAGCTCACAGCCGATACGCTAGAGCTTTCTCAACTGCAATTCTGGCTTGGTAATTGAGGCTTTCTTAACACCATTACTCAATAAACAATCCCTTTAGAATCCATTGTAAGACAGCAAGTCAGCCCTGCAGGGTCTAAACCCTCACAGATATTAATCACAGCATATCAGAAATACTAGATACAGCTCCAACCACTTAAGAACAGGTCATATGTGAGATATACTAGGATTAACACAAAGGAGGTGAAGATAGTGGTGACTCTACGAAAAGGATTGGTTTTCAGCCTAGCGCTTATGGTGGCAGCTTTTCCTGTCTTCAGTCAGCTAGCCCCTGGGATGGAAAGCCAAGCCGCGGTCGGAGAACGTACGCCAGTTCCACTGCCTGAAGGCAACGAACTAAGTGACGAAGAACTTCTTGATGCTGAAAGCGAGTTCTTCTTCATTGCTGCCGCACTGGCATTCAGCTTTGGCGCTGCACTCGCAGCCTGGAACGAGCAATACAATGATGAAGATTACGGGGTAGATTGGGATGATGCCTCTACTATAGTAGCCGGTGGAGTAGGAGGAGTGGGCTTCCTGTTGATCGGTGGTTATGCACGATAGGACAAGAATCAAGATCGCTTACAGGGTTGGCGCTATAATCATGGCGGGATACATGGGGTTCATGACGATGTGGTATGGAATCGAGTCAAGAATACGTGGAGGTAGTTTCTGGCATGCCGATGTTACCTGGACGCCTCTCACGGTGCTAGCGCTAAGTTTGGGCGCATTTGGTCTTGGATGGTTGGTTAGCAGACGCGATAAGAAGTAAAGGAGAAAACATCTAAGGGGGCAGGTTCACGCTGGTGCACATTTCTCTACAACAGCTCATTCATCTGCAAATTGGAGGATCATTTGGCGGCATCGCCTCCTTAGACTGCTTCATAAAATGAATAGCAATCGCTTGGTTAGTATATTGAGTTTCATCGCTACAAGTTGGCTAGGGCTTGCGCTTGTGCATTTGGCGATATTTCTGGAGTGTCCAACGGCAGCAGGAACTGACCTTCATAATTGGCCTGCACAGGCAGTTATTTGTACATGCGTTTTCCTTGTAATAGCGTTGACACTGGAAGCGCTCAAGACGAGATTCCCAAAACTGACCCATAAGAGCTAATGGCTCTGTTTATGTCAAAGGATGAGGTCTGTAATCTGCCATGGAGCGATAACTTAACAAGGCACCATCCTTTTGCTGGTTTCGAGCACGGCCATTGCTTCGGATCAACAAGCCTGAAAAGAAAAGCTAGGCCCATCTTCTACAGTTGCGCATTTAGAGTCACCTTTCCAAGGGCATTACAGGGTCAGTGCCTCCCAGAACTGTAGAAGATGGGTTTGAGGAGAAGGGATTACGCATATTAAGGATACTGACTGACCGGGGGACAGAGTACTGTGGTAAGGCTGATACACACGATTACCAGTTGTACCTAGTCCTTAACGATATTGACCATACCAAGACCAAGGCGAAGAGTCCACAGACCAATGGAATCTGTGAGCAATGGCACAAGACAATGTCGGATGAATTCTACCGGGTAGCATTCCGCAAGAAGATCTATCGTGACATTGAACAGTTACAGAAGGACCTTGACCACTGGGTATACAGGTACAATAATATACGAGTACACCAAGGCAAGCGCTGTCAAGGCAGAACACCGATGGAGACACTTGAGGAGAATCTGAACTTGGCAAGAGAGAAGATTTGGAGTGTGAATAAGGAGGAGCAACTGACAGCTACGGCTTAGTCAGACAGATGGACCCGGAAAGGGTGACTGTCAGATCAAGTGTTAGTCACTACATAGTGGGTAGGATGCGATGAACTCAGATAACTACATGGTCGAGATGTTTCTTGATATGGTACGGGTTGACAGCGAGTCGGGCGATGAGCATCGGTTCTTGGACTTTATCAGGCGGATTCTGGTAAGCGACCTAGGGGCACACTGTGAAACTGATTGCTATGGAAACCTGATCTGTAATGTCAGGGCAACGGGAAAGAATGGGGCTTTACCCGTCCTACTGTGTGCGCATGGGGATACCGTCGCCCCCGGCAAGAGGATCGAGCCAGTTGTGAGGGGCGGTGTCATCTATTCTGCGGGTAACACCATCCTCGGTGCCGACGACAAGGCAGGAATCGCTGAGATTATTGGTGCAGTGATGGGGGCTAAAACACATCCACCACTAGAAATCCTTATCACTCGTGGTGAGGAAACCGGCCTGGTAGGGGCAAGACACCTAGATACCTCTATGGTTGAGGCCAAGATGGGGTTTGTCGTTGACGGATTGGATCTTGATACAGTGGTAGTCGGAGGTCCTTCACACATAAATGTGGACGTTAGCATAACTGGTAGGACGGCACATCCATCGATAGAGCCCGAGAAGGGGGTGTCGGCCATTCGCGTTGCCGCAAAAGCGATTTCAGCGTTGCACGAAGGGCGCATAGATGAAGAGACGACTGTGTCTGTGGGCACACTCCACGCCGGGACGGTACGAAATGCCGTGCCAGAACAGGCATTCATCGAAGCTGAGTGTCGCAGCATGAATCACGATAAGTGCGTTCGCCAAGCGAGAATCATGGCTGAAACCTTCGAAGCAGTGGCGGCAGATGTGGGGGCGACAGCTCAGGTTAGTACTAACCTACAGTATCGTGCGTACCGGGTAGAAAGCGACACCCGGGTTGTTCGTCTTGCCGCCGACGCCATTGCTGCCTCCGGTCTCGAACCCAGGGTTAAGACAATTATGGGGGGATCGGATGCTTTTGTGCTTAGCCAGAAAGGGATAGACTCGGTTGTTATTGGATACGGTGGCAAGGCAGTACACTCGGTCGATGAACACATTGCTATTGCAGATATGGAAAAGGCTGCCGCCATAATTTGCCACGTGCTGGAGTCGGTGTCATAGGTAGCAATCGCCCGCGGTGAGTTTGCATGTTACTCTTGTCGGGAGCGGAGAGACAGCGCACAATCCTGCGCGCGCGCGGTTGATACTTAATGGCGCTTTGTGGCGATGTGGGTTCTAGAGCGGTATCGTCAGTTCATCAATTTTGTCGGGAGCGGGGGTTAGATTGATGCAACCATGATCGGTAATCAGCACACTGTCGGAGTGGCGGAAACCACCTATTCCCGGGATATATATGCCTGGTTCTATGCTAATCAGCATGTTTGACGCGAGTTGTCGATCATATCCTCGCGCCAGATAGGGAGCTTCGTGACCGGTTATTCCCAGGCCGTGTCCCGTGCGGTGCAGCACGAAGTCTCCGTATCCACTCTGGATGATCGATTCGCGGACGGCTACGTCAATTGCACTCATGTTAGCGCCAGGTTTTGTGAGTTTGTATGCGAGTTCTCTGGCTTGGAACATGGCTTCGAATGGCGCTTTGGCTTTCTCTGGAACACTTCCTAGAAAGAAGGTCCTCTCCAGTTCTACGCCGTAGCCATCGACTTGTGCTATCACGATGGACACGTGAGGACCGCCTTCTTGCATAACCGTTGTTTGGGATGGGCGATTGTGGGGATCATGCGAGAGGCTTGGGGGCCAGACTGACGCCCAGATATTGGTAACGTTGCTATTGGGGGCAGGAATATCGGCAAGCATCTTGGCACGCATTGCTTGGGTAACTTCTTGGGACAGCCTCGCTTCCGTAACGCCAGGGCGACACACTTCTAGAAGCTTGGCGTGTCCCAGCTTGGCTATTTCGCAGGCGTGCACGCTGCGAGCGATCTCGTAGTCTGACTTCTCAATGCGCACTTCATCAATTATATCGATGACTATCTTGTTGGCAGGCGTTTTCTCGTATATTGCCACCGGAGCGCAAGACTCGATGCCTACGCGAGAGTTGCTTTCGATAATGGAGGTGTAGTAGTTGTACCAGTTTTCGCCTTCTGGAGCAGGAAACTCGGGATAGGTCACGTACTTGAGCTCGCAACGGGCCTGAGCTTTGACGTGGCTCACTTCCAGAAGCGGAGCCAACATACTTAGTGGCCCTGCCTTTGGTATGACGAGAATAAATGGACGTTCATGTACTATGTTGGCGAAGTTGGTGAGGTAGTAGATGTTTACTGGATCAAAGGATACGTAGTAATCCAGCTGTTGTTTCGCCATCAGCTCTCTGGCCCGTGTTAGGCGGGCGGACAATTCCTGCCTGGTTGGTGGTGTTGTACTTGCTCCTGGTGCCTTGTTCACGGTTTCCTCCTAGAATGATTAGTTACTTATTGTGTGTAACCTATCCACAGAGATAATGTGGCCGGGGTCCGGATTGTAGTAAGGTCGTGTGATTAGTGTGATATTTGCCTGGTGTCAAGAGAGCGCAGGATAGACTCTTACCCCAATTACCACAGGTTGCGTTGTACATTGGGGGGCTTGGCTCACGCTTTTTCCTCCTTTAGATCGCGCTTCACGGCCTGAGCGCAGCGTTTGTTGGGGTCTCCATATCCGCCTCCACCGGGCGTGTGGAGGCTTATTGTCTCTCCCGAATGCAGCGATAACGAACCCTTCGCGGGCGCTGCCACTTCCTTTCCGCTACGAATTATTGCGTTTTTGCCAACCTTTCCTGGCTTGCCGCCGTTCAATCCATACGGTGCTATTTGACGGCGGTCAGTTACCAGGGAAACGCGGGCAGTGTGGTTGAGCGCAGTTATGTCACGCCTTATCCCAAGCCCCCCGCGAAAGCGGCCTGCGCCGCCACTCCCGGCAATCAACTCGTAGCGCTCCACGCGCAGGGGATACGCAGTCTCCAGCGCTTCCACTGGAGTATTTAGTGTATTGGTCATGTGGGAGTGAATTCCGTCGACTCCGTCCATGTTGGGTCTTGCCCCAAAGCCACCGCCAATTGTCTCATACAGGGCATAAGGCTCACCATTTCGTGGATCTACTCCGCCAATCGTTATGCTATTCATGGTACCCTGACAGGCGGCTATCGCTCTTTCTGGGTAGAGCTTGGCAAGAGCGCCAAGTATAACATCGACTATGCGTTGGGATGTCTCCAGATTGCCGCCCACCACTGGCGCAGGCGGACTCGCATTTACCACAGTATTCGGTGGGGCAACGATACTAATGGGCCTATAGCATCCGGCATTGGGAGGTATCTCCGGGTCGGTCAACGCCCGTATTGTGAAATAGGTTGCCGAGGCAGTTACAGCCATTACAGCGTTCACCGGTCCGGCAGCCACCGGCGCCGATCCCGTGAAATCGACGGTTATGGCATCCGCAGCCGTCGTTACCTTAACGGCAATTGGAATCGGGTCATTCTCTATTCCGTCACCATCTAGGTAGTCCTCGTAGCTGGCGGTACCGGCTGGTAGATCAGCAATCTGCTTACGCATTCGCCGTTCGGAGTATGCCATTATTGCCGTCATGGCGCGATTCAGCAATCTGGTACCAAACCGAGATGCCAGCGCCTGTAGCCGATCAATCCCAGTGTGGCATGAAGCAAGTTGTGCTGTTAAGTCGCCGGTTCGCTCGTGGGGAGTTCGCACATTTAATAGGATAAGATCTAGAAGCTCTTGGTCTACATGACCGTCTTTCCAAAGGCGGACTGGTGGAATGCGCAATCCCTCTTGATAAATCTCCGTTGTGTCTCCGGCCACGCTACCTGGTTCCTTGCCACCAATGTCTGCGTGATGTGCACGGTTTGCCACAAATGCCAGTAACTCATGGTCAACGAAGACCGGAGCAACAAACGTGATGTCCGGCAGATGTGCGCCACCAGAATAAGGGTCGTTTAGAGCGATTACATCTCCCGGATGGAATTTGGAGATGCTTTCAATTGCTGCAGCGACTGAGAATGGCATTGCTCCAAGATGAACAGGTATAGATTCTGCTTGCGCTGCCATATTCCCGTGGCGATCAAATACAGCGCACGAACAGTCGCGCCGTTCTTTTATGTTGGGGCTGTAGGCAGTCCGAATCAGATTTACATTCATCTCGTCTGCTACAGCTGCAAGCGCGTGTCGCAGTACTTCCAGGGTAATGGGATCAATGACTTGCTTCATTGTTTGACCTCAAGATGATATTGCCTTGCTCATCGATTCTGGCAGTTCTGCCAGCTGGGACGACGGTCGTTGTATGCTCGCTTAGTGCTATTGCCGGACCTTGAACAGTAGTTCTTGCGTTTAGTTGATTACTATATATGATCTGAGCATTTACTGGCCCATCCACGCTGAACCAGGCGGGTGCTCTTGCTATTTGGCACGGCAATGATTGTTGCTTGGAAGCTCGCTTGAGGGATATTTGGGTGGGCGGCCCAACTGCACGAACGCGCAGAGCGACAAGCTCAATACTTTCGTCGCTTGCTTTATGTCCGTAGCGGCGGTAGTGTTCTGTGTGAAATGATGCTGCCAGTTGGCTGATTGTCTGGGAATCGAGTGGTGGCTCGCCCGTATCCGCTGTTCCCTTACTTAAAAGCGGTACATTCAGTTCGTGTGCTTGCCCCAAGTAGCGCAGGTCCGCGGAGATGCTAATTCGAATGGCGCTCTTGTCTATTCCTGCCGATATAAGCTTGGCTTGCGCTTGCTCGCATAGCCCGGCGACGATTTCGCCAATTTGCTGTGGATCACACTCGGACATGGACCGTACAACGCCCCGCCCAAGCTCGTGCCCCACTTCTGCTGCAATGAGACCAAATGAAGATAAAACCCCGGCCAGCGATGGAATTATGACCGTAGGAATACCAAGACGATCGGCAACTGAGGCGGCATGGAGCGGTCCAGCCCCGCCGAATGCGAACAGGCAGAATTGTCGCGGATCGTGGCCTCTCTCAATGGAAATAACGCGAATTGCTCTTTCCATAGCGGCGTTTGCGATTTCTAGCATGCCAAGCGCGGCGTTTTCGACAGAGATCCCAAGCGGTTTTGCAATACTGGCAATTGCCTTACGCGCTGCCGGCACGTTGAGTCGGGTCAGGCCGCCGATAGGATGGGCTGCCAGTAGATGCCCAAGCACCAGGTGAGCATCGGTTATGGTGGGGCGCTCACCTCCCTTACCGTAGCATGCTGGTCCAGGCGACGCACCTGCACTTCTGGGACCGATGCGCAACGCGCCCCCGTCATCGATCCAGGCAATGCTTCCTCCACCGGCTCCTATGGTATTAATGTCGATCATTGGTAGTGCTATTGGATAATCCCCGATCTGCCCGGCCGTTGTTCGTGTAGGCGCGCCCTCGTGAATCAGCGACACATCACAGCTTGTCCCCCCCATGTCCAGTGTGATGAGATTATGAAAGCCCGCAACTTTCCCAATAATACCCGCTCCTTCCACCCCCGCTGCCGGTCCGGACAGGACAATGCGTGCCGGGTTGGCTTCAGCATAGTGGGCATCGGTTACCGCTCCACTAGATTGCATTATGTGCCAGCGACGGGGAAGGTCGTGATCGGCAGCGCCAGCTTCGAGAGTGCTTAAGTAGTCCTTGATTACCGGTCGAAGTGCACCGCTTACCGCGGTGGTGGACGTGCGCTCGAACTCGCGAAACTCTGGAAGGATGTCGCTTGACAGTACCACTGGTATGTCTAGTGAGGCGACTATGGCATCGCGCACTTGGTGTTCGTGTGACGGGTTGAGATAGGAAAAGAGCAGTACAACGGCCACGGAATCGACGTGTGCGTTGCGCAATAAGGGTATCAAATCGTCTACATCGTCTCTGCTTAGGGGCATAACAACCTGTCCGTAGGCGTCAAGTCGCTCACCAACCTCGAATCGTAGGTCTCTTGGGATTATTGGTTGTGGGCGTGTGAAGAACAGATCGTAGAGCTTGGGGCGATTCTGACGCCCGATTTCCAGAACGTCGCGGAACCCTCTGGTTGTTACAAGTGCGGTTCTGGCCCATTTACCTTCCAATATTGCATTTGTTGCTACCGTAGATCCGTGCGCAATCAGCTTTACTTGCTTGGGTATGATCTCACTGTGCTCTATTAGGTGGGCGAGTGCAGCAACAACTCCATCAGCTGGGGACTGAGCGGTTGAACTTGTCTTGAATACAAATACCCCACCATTGTGCTCTACAACAATGTCAGTGAATGTACCACCTATGTCAATTCCAATTAGCATGTTTGTCAGTCACTTCCGGTTGGCACCAGGGGTTGGCAGTTAGCTATCATGAGAAGCTTACCCATGAGGTGTTTGGCAGTGTACGGATTGCTGCCATGTTGCAAGTTTCAGCTTTTCGACATTTTCTCCTTAGTTTCATGTTTGCTCAATTCTATCTGGTGGCCACGTCCTGTCAAGTGGTGTATGATCACTGTGCCATCTCAGGATTAACTGATCAAGCGATCAACTGCTCAACCAATTCCTTTTCCTCCTTTTTCTCATTGAGACCCAGCTGTTGGGCCTGTTCCAGCAACTCCATTCCGATGTAGCGCTTGGTTATCAGCCATTCGTCATTCTGTTCGGCAAGAACCGCTCCTACTAATCGGATGACTGCTCCTCGATTGGGAAAGATCCCCACTACATTGCTACGTCGCCTGATCTCTCGGTTAAGCCGCTCCAATGGATTGTTCGACCAGATCTTTCGCCATATCGCATGCGGAAACACAGCAAACGCCACGATGTCTTCCCTCGCCTCATCAACCATCCTCGCCACCTCCGGATAACGCTCTTCCAGAGCCTCTACCACCCTCCTATGTTGTGCCACTACTTGCTCGGC
>CAZKFV010000015.1:0-4427 GCA_964552295.1 uncultured Thermotogae bacterium
CGTGCCCAGCTTGTTTACCCCGCCTGCCCTGTGAAATATCCGCCTTTCAAGTATTTCGCGGGGTGGAGGCTTACTCCACTGTGGCCTGCCACACTGTGGCCTGCCACGTTGAGGTTTTGCTCTTACTCGACCGAGCCAGTCCCCTGGAGCCAGTCCCCTGGAGCCAATCCCCCTCTGCGTCTCTGCGGGATTGATTTTCCCAAAGCACAACGTTGCACACCTGACTTCCTGTTCTTCTATACACCAGTACCTCTTGTCCATTTCTAATTACCCTTAACTCATTACTAATTACTGCTTCATCTCTAGAACAAGACGTACACTGTTTCTGTCAACTTTCTTAGAACTGCCCACCCCAGACAGCAAGAAGCCAAAAAGCATCTACCACTGCGCCAACCATATATATGTCTCACCTAGAGACTATGCCTCTATGACCTGTACTAATCGTCTCATCTAGATTATGCATTTTCTTGGTTAGCTAAGGCCTGTCTTTATGATTAGTTATCTGTTATTCCTTGGTAGTGTTTTGAAAGATCACCCAGGATCTCTTACTAATCAGTAGTGTGGTGTCCCACAGATTTTCCAATCGCCTCTTTCACCTTCCAACAAGCAAAAATGCCCTTTCTGCAAATAAAATAACAAAAACCGACTATTTGACAATCCCTCGCTTTACAGACTCGCAAAGCCTCTTTGTATGGCTATTTCATGATGAGCCATCAGGGCTGAGGGGCCTTTCTACCAACGTTTTCTGATGCTTCTTGCGCAAAAAAACTTGGCAAGAGGGCTTTTTCATGCTATGCTGGGCACTACTATCTATTAGAGGGGGTACAGCGTGAACAAAACAGAGTTCGTAGAAATGTTGGCCAAGGAAGCAGGGCTTACCAAGAAGGATGCTCGCAAGGCAGTTGAGGGTATGGTTGATCTCATAACCACGTCCCTTGGAAAGAACGAGCCTGTAGTTATCACCGGATTTGGCAAGTTCGAAGCGCGAACACGCAAAGCATCCACACGGATGAATCCGCAGACCGGAAAGAAGATAAAGGTTCCCGCAAAGGTAGTACCCGCTTTCAAGGCTGGGAAAACTCTAAAGACAGTTGTTGGTAAGAAAGCGAAGAAGAGTTAAATAGGGCGAGTATAGATAGTCGGTTTTGCGTTGGAGCCCAGAACAATCTAATACTTAGAGCGCTGTTAAGAAAAGGTGAATCGTACGACTCGCATCATCTTCAAGCTAAGTATGTAGGTAGGTCCGTTGTTTTGGCTACATTATGGCCTTTGCTTGAAAGCTTGGATGATGTGTGTCGTACGTTTCTTATTATTTGACAACCACATTTTTGGATTGCCTTTCAGCTAGTCCTTGTTTGATAGCACGCAATTCTTACCCAATGAAAAGGCTTCCGAAATCGCCCTGGGGGTTATTGCGCCTTCATTATCTCCCCCGCCAATGATCAAATCGTTGACGTAATCAGTTTCATAAACATTGAAGAAGTATCTCACTGTCCGCTTCAGTCCCTCGAAATTCGCCCGAGGATCTCCAGCAGTAGACAAGAGAAACCCCCTTCTGCGAGCAAATCCCGCACGCGAAGGAATCAGTGGTTCATGCAACCGGTATTTACGCACCCACTGACACTGAGAACGGTCGATAAGCGCCTTAGCTCGTGCAGGAACCCCACCAAAATAGAGTGGAACAGCCACAGCGATTACATCTGCACTTGTAATCGCCACATCTACCATTTGGAAATCATCTTCGATTATGCATTTGCCATTTCTTCGACAATCATCGCAAGCATCACATGGCCTTATCTGCAATGATGAAACGTACAAAACCCTAGTCTCCGCACCCGCGCTTTTGGCCCCACTTAAGAAAGCCTCAAGAACCATGTCCGTGTTCCCTTCGCGCCTCGGACTTCCAGCAAGCCCAAGCACCATCAATTTATCCTTACCAATCATAGAAGCCCTTGCCTAACAAGCTTGTTTGATAGCACATTTCTCCACTAAATAGCGCGATCACATTGCTATCATTATATAGTATCATTTCCACTTTAATCATAAAAGCCAACTCTGCTATCCCTTTAAGCAATTTCTGGCTAATGCCCCGATATTTAATAGCACTTCCTTGACTGTATTGACACTTTTACCCTATTATACGATTCATCTCCAACAACTGCGTCTTTTGGTTCATTACTCATTCACTATCTCTTCACAAATCATTCACAAACTGGGTTTAGAATAAGATTATAAAGATTTAAACCCACTGGGGGTGAATACATATGCCTAAGCAAACAGTAACAGACAAGTTATCGATCTACATTCCGCAGAAGAAAATGGCGGAAAAACCAGTAGAGCGATTGATCAAGCTTTCCGAGAAGAAAGATCGTTCAATCAACTACCTAGTGGTGGACGCGGTTTTGCAATACTTGAATCGCGAAGAAAAGAGATGAACCAACCAAGGCTGCTTCTTGTGAATTCCTTCATTGACAAGAGCAGCCTTCTTCGTTAACCAAAATCGTCTTTTCTACACCTTGAGGTAATTGTCAAACCAATCTCTTACATGCTCTAAGCGAGCGATCCGTCTGTCAGTCCTTCCGTCCCGTGACAACCCGTGTGGCTCGTCAGGGAACCGAATCATCTTCGTATCTACACCCAGGCGCTTTAAGGCTACAAACACCTGCTCCCCCTGCTCTATCGGACAGCGCATATCATTTTCACTGTGAATTACCAATGTTGGGGTTACTGCTTTCCCAATGTACTTCATTGGTGACTGTCGCCAGTAATTCTCCACGTCCTCCCAGGGGGCAACGTTTCCAAACTCCTCCTGAAATGCCCAGTTAAAATCGCTTGAACCATACATGCTAATCAAATTACTTACACTGCGCTGGGTGACCGCCGCTGCAAACCTATCGGTATGTCCGATGATCCAGTTAGTCATGAACCCGCCATAGCTGCCACCTGTCACGCCCATTCGCGCTTTGTCAATGTAGGATTTCTGAGCCATGTAATCCACCCAAGCCGTGATATCCTCATAATCGGCCCCGCCCCAATCGTTCCAGATGGCCTTGCTGTGTTGTTCGCCATATCCCTGTCCACCGCGGGGGTTACAGAAGTACACAACATATCCCTGTGCTGCCAGGTAGTAAAACTCGTGCATGAAGAAATTACCGTACTGGACTCGTGGACCTCCATGAATCTCCAATATAGATGGATACTTCTTTGATGTATCAAACCCTGGTGGCGTGATTATCCACCCCTGCAGGTTATTCCCCGCCGGGCCTTCAAACCAGACCTCCTCAACCCCTCCAAGGTCAATCTCATCCAAAAGCTGCGAGTTCACATGCGTAAGCTGCTTGTCATCTCCTGTTTTCATATCCAGCAAGAATACCTGTGCCAAATCCTTCATATCCCCGTGGAAGTACACCAAGCGATCCTGTTCTCGGTCAAAGGAAAACACACCAACTACTCCATCACGATCTATGACATCACTCACCTTTCCATCAAGGGTTGCCTTCTTAAGCACGGTATTACCGTGATGTGCAACCTGGAAATAGATGTTTTCCCCATTCTTCGACCACGTTGGCGCCACCTGAGGGAGGCTTCCCATATCGTTAATCGTCCATGGAGAGACATTAAAGTCATAAGCACAGGTAATACAAAGTGCTTCCTTTTCATCTTTTGTAGCTACCATCCACAAGCGCGTCTGCTTCCAGCCCTCTGCCTTACCCTCATACCCGTAATAGGCAATAGTGCTGCCATCTGGCGAGAACGAAGGGCTTGACTTAGGCCCAACTGGAGTGGGCAAGCACCTCATCTCACCACCATCAGACGGCATCAGATAGATATCGACGGCGTCAGGATCAAGGTCAGGATCCTTAGAATGGTTAGAACAAAAAACTACTGTATTGCCATCTGGCGACCATGCGGGATCCCACTCATCGTAGACATCCCCCTCCGTAATTTGCTTAGTTTGACCAGTTTGAACATCAACAGTCCACAAATGAGTGCGCCCGCGAGGAAGAAAGCCGACCCCGTCCTCCTTGTAGAACACGCGATCTACTTCCCGGAAGACCACTCCCAACTTTTTCTTCTCCTCGTCCTTCTCGCGCTCGACATCCTCTGCATCCTTAGCGCGAAACTGCAGTAGGAGCCTTCTCCCATCGGGAGACCAAAAGAAAGCCTGGATCTGCCCCTTGAGATCCGTCAGCCTTCTTGCTTCCCCACCATTCACAGGCAGTAGATATATCTGTGGCTGCTTCTCATCCTCCCGATTAGACAAGAAAGCTATTGTAGTTCCATCTGGTGAAAAACGTGGATTAACATCCGACTGCTTACCGTAGGTCATCTGACGAGGTTCACCGTCCGGAAGTTGGATTGCCCAAAGGTGGGCATACTTCTTCTCCGTTTCCTCATCGACCAAGTGCTCGCAATAGACAGCCAGC
>CAZKFV010000016.1:0-3480 GCA_964552295.1 uncultured Thermotogae bacterium
AAGAGGATGCATTTGCAGGCACATTATTCGTGATAGACAACAGCAAGTGGCGAAAGCGGACATCCCCCTGATTGTAGCAACGAATGCCAATAGCTAACTGGGTTAGCGGCACGTAAGGGTCAGACCTTAATTTTTAGGATTTCGCCTTGAAAAGGCACAAGCGCAACGTTGGGCAGAAAAGGGGATAGGCTGCTTTTCTTCTCGCTACTTTCCAAATCAGAAACGGGTACAGGCACGCCCTCGCTCTTCTTCGGCCAAGCCAGTCCCCTGGAGCCAGTTTTCTGGAGCCAGTCCCCTTGTTGTAGCTAGCCTGCCTCTGCGCCAGCCTGCGCAACGCGCTGCCAAGTGTCCGAATGTAATGCACATTACATCCCGCCTCGAAGTGTTGATTCCTCGGATACTCCATGCTATCCTTGGGGACGGAGGTATGTAATGGCCAAGCAGACCTATCAATTTCGCCCTACTCCCGACTCGCCCGAGTACGAGATGCTCCCTGTCGAGATAGAGAAATCCGAGGAGTCCTGGGTCAAGCTCTTTTTGGAAGACGGGACAGTACTAAAGGTGAAGATCATTGTGAGCAAGGTAGGTCGGAGCGTCAACAGGCCAATCCCAGGGCGTAACGGAGAACCGCTTTACCATATCGAGTCGGGTACAGTTGTGGTTGCAGAGGTACCAGACAAATTGCGCTTCAAGGGAGAGGAATAACATGTCTACAGTCGATACGCTTGATGCCTATTTGGGGCTCAGCTATTCAACGCTGTGTCCCAGTTTTTCAGGAACTGGTACAAAGCAGCTTGAAGGATCTAATCTGTTGGGCGTTGCTGGACCAGCCACAGGGGCACTGCGTGGAGCTTTCTGCAGCAGGTATCTCGCAGCGCCGATTCTCAGAGGACTCGATGCCACTACAGGCAACCGTCAAATGAGGCCCTTGAGGATGGATGCATATTGGCATGGTACGATTCGGAATCGGCATCGTGTTCTAGAGGCATTACAGAAGACCCCCCAGATCAATGGTTTGCTGATTGAAGCACAGAGGCGCCTAAATGCTGCCTTCCCCCATGGGAGCTTGATCCTAGAAGGTGATTCAGACGGCGAACAACTCTACGTTGTCATCCAGACTGCCCTTAATGTCGATACAGCAAGAGCAATCCTCAGCGACTTCGACCGTGGCTGGTGGCTTGAGAACATGGGGCCAGCGGACGGCAACATGAGCGTCGTTTTGGAACTCATTTAGCAAGTATGGAATAATGCCTTTCGATTGGGGGGAATTCCTTAACATCGCCAAGGTTCACATAGGAGAGGTTGCGTATCCTTGTACTGCTGCCAAGGATCGGGCTGCAATCTCGCGGGCGTACTACGCTGCCTTCAAGACGACACATCAGTACATCTCTGCAACTCGCAGCGCCCCTGACATTGGGATTGGTGGTGCGGCACATACGAGGCTTCCCAAATGGCTGAAGAGCCAGCCAACTCAGGACCTTCGGCAAATTGGCGTTTGGCTAGTTCGGCTGCGGAAACGCAGAACGAAAGCTGACTACGACGAGAAAGACATCAGTAGGGTCCACGATGTTGCATATGACGCTGTCCGTGATAGTTGGGCAGTTTTGCAAGCAATCTCTGCAAAACCATGAGTTTACTTGGCCAGTTACTACCTAGCCAGCACAACTAGCCAACACCATATTCATCAATTTCTCCTTTCTGTTCCTATTCCACGCTATAAAGGCGAACTCATCTAGAGACTCTTGCAGGTATTTCGCGGTTACATGGTAAAATTGCCCTGTAAGACTGCGCTTGTAGTTCGGGGCCAGGTCTTTAAATGACACAAAAGGCGGCCATTTGCTATTGCAGAATCAACCTTTAACAGCTTCGCATTCTTGGCCACAAAGCCAAAACTAACTCTAAGGAAGGATGGGAATGTCAGAGACCTGCCTGCATGCAAAGATACCAGGCACAAAATGCGAAAGTTTAGAATAAACTACCCCTTTATGCTTCTGCCTCTTGACTTATATATACCGTGGGTGGTATTGTGGTGATGCCGGAAGCCCGATGGAGGTGCGTAAATGGTTCCTCATCTTACGAGGCGTGTTTTGTTAATTGCTTTGTTATGTATCATGTTACTAGCTACCCTGGCAACAGCATCTAGCCAACTAAAAACAACTACAGGAAAGGTGGTAAGTGGGACTATCACCGGCATAGCGTCATCATTACGTCTGGACTGCTCTAGGCATAGGCATCTGGATATTTTGCTATCTGATGTTATGCAGATAGTTGTTGACTTCCCGCGCGTTATCGTTGAAACACCAACGCGCGTTTATATAGGGCCGTATTCTCTGTTCTCTGGGATAAATGAAGTTATCGCTATACGAAATACTCAAACCAACGAGGAGATTCCATTTGCCTCACTACGGGCTATCGCTCCCAACGGCCATGCGTTTCACGAGCTGCCACGCAATTGGCTTGAGGATGGTTTTGTTGAGTATCCTGCCGTGCTGGATGTTGAGCCTCTGATAACTCGAGAGTCTTCATCAACAACAATAACCAGCCCGGAGAGAACTTACTCTGCACAAACATGGGAAGAGCTTTATCAGCCAACAACGATACCTGAAGAGGAAGAAGCGCCGTTGTGGCTTTTGTTGTTGATCGCAGTAGGCTTGGGGGCCTTGGTCTACTTTAGCCTGTAGAATCTCATCTTAAGACAATCCTTTGAGTTAGTGGCGTTGAACAAAGCTTGAGGATGCCTTTGTGGTATGCCTGCTAGCAAGGATGTAGGAAGATGATCTAGTGGGTGGCCATCCAGCTTTCTTTTGCCTTGCATCAAGGTCTGTAACCATCTACCATACTAACGGTCAGGAGGGATGACCGAATGGCAAGGAGCCAGTCTCGAAAACTGGTACGCCCGAAAGGGCTTCGGGGTTCGAGTCCCCGTCCCTCCGCCAGACCAAAACTTGGGTATGCGCCCGTAGCTCAGCGGACAGAGCGTCGCACTGCGGATGCGAAGGTCGGAGGTTCAAGTCCTCTCGGGCGTACCAGAATTTATTGTCAGCTAATTTACTGCCTATGCTGATAGCTGATACAATGTGTCTGCAAGTATGAAAATTAAGATTATTGACCTTACCCGTAAGCTTTCTGATGGAACAGAGGTTTACCCCGGCGATCATGTCGGTCTAAAAGTAAATCAGTTAGCCAACGCCAAGCGCGATGGATACAACTTGTCACGATTTGACCTTTTGGAAGTACATTGCGGCACGCATATAGATAGCCCTCTGCATTTTATAGCCGACGGCCCTGATGTCGCCTCCCTGCCTTTAACCATGCCTAAAGCAATTGTGGTAAAAGCTGATGCTGGGCCGATTGATAAGGATGTCTTTTCTGAGATAGTCGACTTTAGCGGCCATGCAGTACTAGTAAGCACGGGATGGGACCAGAAAATCGGCTCGGTAGATTACTACCACAAGTCGCCATTTCTAACCCCCCAGGCCG
>CAZKFV010000017.1:0-25036 GCA_964552295.1 uncultured Thermotogae bacterium
CGTCGAACGGATAAGGGAGAAAGCTTCTCTCCTGAGGGACATCCACGTTGCTCACGTTAACTCAACTTACTATGGTGGCGGAGTGGCGGAGCTTCTGTCTTCATTGACAATGCTTATGGCAAGTGTGGGGATAAAAACCGGCTGGCGGGTGATGCAGGGATCGCCCGATTTCTTCTCGATAACAAAAAAGATGCATAACGCTCTGCAGGGCGGTGAGATCAACCTGAGCTCGCGTAAGATGGAAATATACAAATCGGTCGTGTACGAGAATGCAATCCGAAACCATCTGACTCACGATATCGTTATAATACATGACCCACAGCCACTTGAGCTGATTGAGCACTACAAAAAGAAGGGCCCGTGGATCTGGCGCTGCCACCTTGATCTATCCCATCCTCAACGGGACTTATGGAATTACCTGCGAGAATTCATGGAGAAATACGATGCTATGGTATTTAGCATACCTGAATACCGACAAGAACTCGATACTCCACAGTTGTTCTTCATGCCTGCCATTGACCCGTTCTCGATCAAGAACAAGGAGCTAAGCGAAGCGGAGATGAACGAGCGTCTTAGCCATTATAACATTCCGACAGATCTTCCACTGGTGGTCCAGATCTCCCGCTTTGACCGATGGAAAGACCCGGAAGGAGTTATCCAGGCTTTCAGGCAAGCTCGCAGCATGGGGGCCAGGGCTACGCTTGTCCTTCTTGGAAACGCAGCAACAGATGACCCGGAAGGCGAGAAGGTTTACAAGTCTCTGCTTGATCAACGAGAGGAGCGGATACTGATTTTATCTCGCCAGGACACAGCCTTGGTGAACGCTCTCCAGCGTAAAGCCACGGTTGTATTACAGAAATCTATCCGTGAAGGCTTCGGTCTGACAGTAGCTGAGGCGATGTGGAAAGGAACGCCGGTGATTGGAGGGAATGTGGGTGGTATTCGATACCAGATACAAGACGGGGTTAACGGATTCCTTGTATCATCGATAGATGAAACAGCGGAGAGAATCGTGCAGCTACTAGATGACAAGAATCTGTGTCGAGAGATGGGCGTGGCTGCCAGAAAGACCGTAGAAGACAGATTTCTATTAACTCGCTTGTTGGAGCAGTATCTGGACCTGTTTAACTCATTTGAGGCCATCTATCGATTGACAGATTACAATGCCGGCAAATAGAATTTGTGGTAGACGCTTGACCAGCTAGTATCTGGTCGTTGTGCTCAAGGCCAGTTTATTTTCGTATCCTTCTGATACGGTTTAACGAAAGTATCTGGTCACGAGCTATGGCTTCAGATGATCGTGCTGCGCCCTAGGCAGATGGTGCGTTCACTATCTGGCAAACCTGGTATGCTACTACAAGCTTCTATCGCTTATTGGTGTGCTTGCCTGCTCAGCTTCCGATAAGGGTCGAAGGATATTTAGCAAGTACTGCCCCGTGTACGAGCCATCTTTGTAAGCGACTTCCTCTGGGGTTCCGGCAGCAATGACCTCTCCTCCTCCGTCTCCTCCTTCTGGCCCCATATCTATTATCCAATCAGCAGTTTTCACTACATCCAGATTGTGCTCGATGACTACCACAGTGTTACCTGACTCAACCAGGCGATGCAGAACCTCTAGAAGCTTCTCCACATCGGCCCAGTGCAGTCCAGTAGTGGGTTCATCCAGTATATATAAGGTCTTACCGGTTGATCTTTTGGAAAGCTCCCTGGAGAGTTTTATCCGCTGTGCCTCTCCCCCCGAGAGTTCCGGCGCTGGCTGCCCAAGTTCTAGGTAAGATAACCCCACGTCGTATAGGGTCTGAAGCTTGCTGTGCACTCGTGGAATGTTGTAGAAGAAGCTGAGCGCTTCTTCTACAGACATTGAAAGTACATCAGCGATGGATTTCCCTTTGTATTTTACCTGCAACGTTTCCTTGTTGTAACGAGTTCCTTTGCACACATCACAAGGCACATATATGTCTGGAAGGAAGTGCATCTCAATCTTCTCCTTACCCTGTCCCTGACATGCCTCGCAACGGCCGCCTTTAACGTTGAAGCTGAATCTACCGGAGTTATATCCTCGCAGCCGAGCGTCGGGCGTGCGCGCGAACAATGCCCGGATATCGTCAAATACTTTGGTGTAGGTTGCTGCGTTAGAGCGAGGGGTTCGCCCTATAGGTGACTGATCTATCTCGATGACTTTGTCGATATGTTCAACCCCAAGGATTTTGTCGTGATCACCTGGCCGTCGGGTGGCCTGGTACAGCTGGTGGGCCACACCATGGTAGAGAACGTCTTCAACTAAAGAGCTCTTTCCAGAACCAGAAACACCTGTAACGCATACGAACCTGCCAAGCGGAATACCGACATCGATTTCCTTCAGGTTGTGCTCGCGCGCGCCTATTACCCGAATCCAGTTTCTGTTTCCCTGGCGGCGCTTCTCTGGAACGGCGATACCCAGCTTTCCAGCCAGGTATTTTCCAGTGACTGAATCCGGACAAGCGGCTATCTCTTCAGGACTGCCACAAGCAACAACTTCTCCCCCGTGCTCCCCAGCGCCCGGGCCAAGGTCGACTATGTAATCGCTTTCCCTCATCGTTTCTTCGTCGTGCTCTACTACGATCACACTGTTTCCCAGGTCCCGTAATCCCTTGAGGGTGGCCAGGAGGCGCCGATTGTCACGCTGATGAAGTCCGATAGATGGTTCGTCAAGCACATACAGAACACCAGTCAGCTGGCTTCCGATCTGTGTTGCCAATCGTATGCGCTGCGCCTCGCCACCAGCAAGGGTCCCGGCTTGGCGGTCTAGGGTGAGATAACTAAGGCCAACCGAGACCATGAATCCAAGGCGAGCTTTAATCTCTTTTAGAATCTGCGAAGAGATCATCTCCTCCCGGCTAGTCAGAGAAAGATTCTCGAAGAAGGTTAGAGCACTCCTTATGGATAGAGTAGTGACTTCATAGATGTTCAGTCCGTTAATGGTTACTGCTAATATTTCAGGCTTGAGTCGGGCACCGTTACATACCGGGCAGGGAAGAGTGGCCATGAACTGCTCCAGATCACTGCGCCATTGATCTGAGGTTGTTTCCTTGTACCACCTTTCCAAATTGGGAATTACTCCGCTGAACGGCCGCGTAAACTTGCGAGCGTGTCCTTTAGTTGATGTGTAGCTGAAATTGATTCTCTCTTTGCCGGTGCCGTATAGAACGAGGTCAAGCTTTTCTTTGGACATATCGCCAAGGGGTTTATGCAGATCAATATCGAAGGCCTCGGCCAACCCGCGCATTTGGGCTTCAAACCAGAGCCCTTTGGAATTTGCCCATGGTATCAGACCTCCATCAATAAGGCTTAATCGAGGGTCGATTATGAGATCTGGGTCGATCTTCTTGCTGTAGCCCAAGCCATCACACTTTGGGCAAGCGCCGTAAGGGTTGTTAAAGGAAAACATGCGCGGGGAAAGCTCCTCGTAGCTCACTCCACAGTGGATGCATGCGTAGTGCTCGCTGTACATATGCTCCTGTCCGCTTTCGTCAAGTACGGTTACAATTCCCCCACCATGCTTGAGCGCCGTCTCCACAGAATCAGCGACTCGCGCCCTCTTACGCGACTCGATGGTAACACGGTCAACAACTATCTCTATGGTGTGTTTACGTTGTTTCACAAGCTCGATTTCTTCGTACAAGGTTCTAACCACCCCATCAACCCTCACGCGGGTGAATCCTTCCTGCCGAATCTCTTCAAAAGTCTTTCTGTACTCACCCTTTCGCCCCCGCACTATTGGGGCTAGGATCTGCACTTTTGATGCGTGGGGCATGGACATAATTGCGTCGATAATCTGGGTAGCAGACTGTTGGGTAATCGGTTGGCCACATTTCGGGCAGTGTGGGTGACCTATACGTGCATAGAGAAGTCTCAGGTAATCGTATATCTCGGTGACCGTACCTACCGTGGAGCGAGGGTTATGGCTGCGAGTCTTCTGATCGATGGAGATTGCTGGGGAAAGGCCTTCAATGAAATCGACATCAGGCTTCTGCATCTGGCCCAGAAATTGACGAGCGTAGGCAGAGAGCGATTCTACATAGCGGCGTTGCCCTTCTGCGTAAATCGTATCGAAAGCAAGAGAACTCTTTCCCGATCCGGAGATACCGGTAATCACTACCAGCTTGTCACGGGGGATCTCCAGATCGATGTTTTTTAAGTTGTGTTCGCGTGCCCCCTTCACCCGTAGCATGTTCATAGTTTTTCCCTTAAGTGTCTAATTTCATCTCGAATCGCTGCCGCTTGCTCAAACTCCAGCTTATCTGCGGCCTCGCGCATCTGCCTTTCCAGTTGTCTGATTGTAGGGACTAAGTTCGTAACGGGAATTTTTTCTAGGTCCTTCTGGGTAGGCTTAGCTGGTTGCGGGGTGTTGATGGCCTGCATAATGTCGGCTATGTTTCGTTTGATAGTCTTCGGCGTGATCCTGTGTTTCTTATTGAAGGCGATTTGGATGGAGCGTCGCCGGTTGGTTTCATCAACCGCGTAGCGGATGGAGTCGGTTATTACGTCAGCGTATAGTATCACTCTGCCCAGAACATTACGCGCAGCTCGGCCAATGGTTTGGATAAGCGATGTGCCTGAGCGAAGGAACCCTTCCTTGTCCGCGTCCAGGATAGCGACCAAAGAAACCTCCGGTAAGTCCAGTCCCTCACGCAGAAGATTTATTCCCACCAGTACATCAAATTTGCCCAGACGAAGCTCGCGGAGGATCTCTATCCTCTCCAGTGTATCGATTTCTGAGTGGAGGTAACGGGCCTTTACTCCCAAATCCACCAGGTACTCCGTCAGATCCTCGGCCATCCGCTTGGTAAGCGTGGTAACCAGTACTCGCTCACCTCGTCCTACAACATTGTTTATCTCGCCCATCAGATGATCAACCTGTCCAGCTACTGGATGGATTACTAACTCTGGGTCTACGAGGCCAGTAGGGCGTATTATTTGCTCTACCACTTTCTTGGAGTGTTGAAGCTCGTATGTGCCTGGAGTAGCAGAGGTGAAGATTACTTGGTTCAGCCTCTGCTCAAACTCAGAAAACATCAGTGGTCGATTATCAAGTGCTGAAGGGAGTCTGAAGCCATAGTCCACTAGCGTATTCTTGCGCGAGCGGTCACCGTGGTACATGCCTCCTATCTGAGGAACGGTCTGATGTGATTCGTCAACCACCAATAGGAAGTCTGATGGGAAATAATCTAAAAGTACGGACGGGGGCTGGCCTTGTAGTCTACCGTCTAGGTGGCGGGAATAGTTCTCTATCCCCGAGCAATAGCCCATTTCTTGCATCATTTCCAGATCGTAGTGTGTTCGCTGGCTAAGGCGTTGTGCCTCCAATAATTTTCCTTCCTGCTTCAGTTTCTCGAGCCTTTCTTCCAGTTCCTCCTCGATCGCCTCTGTTGCCCGTTGCATTCGCTTACTTGGGGTTATAAAGTGGGAAGCCGGATAGATCGTGATTTCATCCTCTTCGTTTAGTATGCGCCCGGTGATGGGATCAAGTGCAACAATTCGCTCAATTTCATCTCCGAAGAACTCCAGGCGTACGATGTTCTCTTGGTAAGCTGGGATGATCTCCAACGTGTCTCCGCGGGCACGAAAGGTCCCACGCTCAAATCCTATTTCGTTTCGGGCATATTGGAGCCCGACTAGCTTGCGCATAAAATCATCGCGATCGTGCAGGCCTCCCCGATCGATCGTAATTGACATATCTCGATAGTTTACCGGCGAACCCAGACCGTAAATGCATGAAACCGAGGCCACAATAATTACATCACGCCGCTCAAACAAGGCTGAAGTCGCTGCGTGCCTCATTCGGTCGATCTCATCATTAATCGAGGAGTCCTTCTCTATGTAGGTATCCGTTTGAGGAAGGTAAGCCTCTGGCTGGTAATAGTCATAGTAAGACACAAAGTAGTGAACAGCATTGTCTGGGAATAGCTCTCGGAACTCATTACATAGTTGGGCGACAAGCGTTTTGTTGTGGGCCATGACTAGCGTTGGCCGCTGTAAATTGTTTATTACATTAGCGATGGTGAAAGTCTTACCTGTGCCGGTAGCCCCGAGGAGGGTTTGAAACTTCTCGCCTGCAATAATTCCTTCGGTTAGGGCAGCAATTGCTTGTGCCTGATCGCCCTGAGGCTTCATATGAGGCGAAATACGAAATCCAGCTCTTTCTCCCACTTTTAGCGTACGCATCCTAGTCTAAATGGTAGCTTGCCCAGCCGTATGGATCAAGAGTTTTTATCAGTGTCCTAACCTTGCCAAAACTACTCAAGGTATCAAAGATGGCTACCAAAAACAGGGTTCCTTTCGCTGCAGACGAGAAACGGTGATGCGTAATGAGTGATAGATAAGAGGGTAAGGATTATGGAGTAAGGGTTAGTCTTTTTGGGTACTTCGGCCTTGCCTGAGCGCGCGAGCTGCGCATGCTGCACAGGAAAAAGCATGATCGTCGATATGTTGTTTCTTATGTAGCGTCGTAGTTTACATGCCTGTGCGGGCGAGCCGCACCTGCCTACTGCAGGTCAACGTAGATAGGCCCTCAGTTGTCGATGATCAGCCGAAGAGATAAAGGTTTTGTTCAGTTGCGGTAAGGACATTTGCTACGCATTTGGTACAAAGAAGAGTCTTTTCTTTAAATCTAGGTCTTATGCCTATTAATCACGGTTTTTGGCTTTCGTTTATTAGTTGTTTTATATATGTCTCAATTTATTTTATCCTGTCTCTGCCTATCAGTAAGAACGCCGTAAATAACCGCCTTCTTTGGCTGTGGGCTCGGTATGGTTTAGAATCAGATTAGAGAGTGCGTCTAAGGAGGGATCAATGGCTCTTGGTTGTGGCCTTGTCGGATTGCCAAGCTGTGGGAAGACCACTATCTACAACGCTATAACGGCTGCTGGCGCAGGAAGCTACGACGGTTCCGAGATGAACCGAGCTATTGTAGAAGTGCCTGATCCCCGAATAAGTCCCCTTGTTAATATGTACGACGCGCGCAAGGTTGTACCAGCAACCCTAGAAATAGTGGATATTCCTGGACTTAAGGAGGGATCTACTGCAGGTGATGGCCGCGGTAACAAGCTTCTTGGGCACATCAAGGATGTAGATGCAGTAGTGCATGTGGTTCGTTGCTTCGAGGACCCTGGCGTGCCCTTCGAGTACGACACGATAGATCCAGCAAGGGATGTTGATACAATAGACCTTGAGTTGATGGTTGCTGATAGCCAGACGCTGGAAAACAAAATTAACCGGCTTAATAAGCTTGCCCATTCTGGTGACAAAGAATCAGCCCGCGTGATGGAAGATTGTCAGAAAGTGCTATATAGCCTTAATGATGGATTGCCCGCGCGAAAGCAGGATCTGAAAGAACATGAACTGGCAAGCATCTATGATTGTAACCTGGTTTCACTGAAACCCGTTCTGTACGTAGCCAATATCGAGTCGCTGGAAGATGAGCAAAATGAATACGTCAAGAGGCTCTCAGCAATTGCAGAATCGGAAGGCGCCGAGATGATCACGGTGTGTGGCCAAGATGAGGCCGAGATAAGTCAACTAGAGCCGGAAGACCGGCAGGAATTCCTTCGAGAGTTGGGTTTGGGTGAGTCATCGATGGAGAGATTAATCCGCGCTGCTTACCATATGCTTGGCCTGGTGAACTTTTTTACTGCTGGGGAGAAAGAGGTGCACGTATGGACTTGTCGTAAAGGGGACAAGGCGCCTGTGGCTGCGGGAAAGATTCACTCCGACATGGAACATGGTTTTATACGTATGGAAGTCATCCGCTATGAAGACCTCATCCAGCTTGGAAGCGAGGCAGCGGTGGCAAGGGCCGGTAAGCAAGGTATAGAAGGCAAGGACTATGAAGTGCAGGATGGTGACATAGTGGTTATCCGCTTCAGTCCGCCAAAGAACTGAAAGTTTGGTATCCAACTACATATCACATTTGATGGCTTCGTTGTTAGAAAAAGCGCTCAGTAGTTGCCAAGGGATGCTGCAGATATGTGATGCCAATCCGCCATAAGATAGTGCTTCGAGTGCAGCAACTATATGCCAAATAGCCGGCGAGCATTGCATGTAGTAATCTTTGCGACTTCTTGAAATGGTATTCCTTTCAAGCGGGCTATCTGTTCTGCTACATAGCGAACGTAGCTCGGTTCGTTCCTTTTACCACGGTATGGCACAGGAGTTAAGTAAGGGCAGTCCGTCTCTATAATGATTCGCTCTAGGGAAATCCGATCAAGGGCTTGCCGTAGAGCATCGTTTTTCACGAACGTAAGCGGTCCACCAATGCCAAGAAAAAGACCCATATCCAGGAATTGCCGCGCTAGGTCGACATCGCCAAGGAATGAATGGATCACACCTCTACTGGGGCGATGCTTGCTAAGTATAGCCAGCATGTCCGCAGTCGATTCGCGATTATGAATTATAACTGGCAGATTGAGCCTGTTGGCTAGGGTTATCTGACTTATAAAGGCTTCACGCTGAGTTTGGCGAGGGGAAAGGTCGCGGTAGTAGTCAAGCCCAATCTCGCCTATTGCTACTGCCTTGTGTTTTGAGGCAAGCTTGCCCAGCTTATGTTCAACCATCGAGTTGAAGGTGCTCGCCTCGTGTGGGTGGATGCCTACCCCAGCCCAGATTGACGAATTTTGTTCGGCCAGCTTTAGCGCTGCCTGGCTAGATTCAAGGTCCACCCCCACGGTTACCACACCGATCCCCTGAGCTGTGGCGCGGTTAATCACCTCAACTTGATCATGATTGAAATCCGATGAATCAAGGTGTGCGTGTGTGTCTATTAGGACTAGTCTAGAACTGCCATTAC
Organism: uncultured Thermotogae bacterium; assembly: GCA_964552295.1. GTDB lineage: Bacteria > Bipolaricaulota > Bipolaricaulia > UBA7950 > UBA9294 > M55B144. The sequence goes on from CAZKFV010000017.1 coordinate 8,825, forward strand.
TTACTACCAAAGCGTCACCTTCTGTTGCCAAGATTGCCTTCTGTATGATTCATTGCTGGAATCCTTCTACCTGGGCGATGGCTGCTGGCAGCGCCCTCAGTAGATCGCTTGGGATGACAGAGCGCTCAGCTCCATCGCGGGAGAGGTGTTCGGCGACGTATCCATGCAAGTAAGCTCCTATAATCGTCGCATTGCTTGTTGAGATTCCTCCTGCAAGGAAGCCCGCAATCATACCGGTCAACACATCGCCACTTCCTCCGCAGGCTAGAGCGGTGTTGCCAGTCAGATTAAGGATGATCTCACCTTCCGGTGTCGCTATGGTACTTGGCCTTCCTTTGAGCAACAGGACAATCTTGTTTCTCAAAGAGAACTCCCGCGCTACTTCTATTCGCCCAGCGTTGATTTCGTTTGCAGTACGCGCAATCAAGCGGCTCATCTCCCCAGGGTGTGGCGTGAAAACCGTATCCTTTGGGAGGGTTCCCAATGCGTCTGCATCTACGGCGTATAGCCCATCGGCGTCTAAGACAACCGGTAGCGTAACCTTATTTAGCACAGCGCGAACAAACCCTACCGTGCTGTCTGCGCGCCCCAAGCCTGGACCGATTGCTAACACATCAGCCCCGGTAATTGCTTTGGAGAGCTTATCTACGGATTTTTCTGTAAGGTGTCCTTCATGCTCGGGGAGTCCGATAGTTATGGCCTCGGGAATAGCAGTGGCAATTATTGGCTGGATTGAACCAGCGCACGCGACTGTCACTAATCCGGCTCCGGCACGCAGTGCGCCTGTAGCGCATAGAATCGCTGCTCCGCTCATACCCATACTGCCAGCTACCACAAGGACGTGCCCGAATGTCCCCTTGTGTCCCTCTGGACGACGCTTGGGGAGGTGTTTTGCTACCCATTCTTTGTCCACAAAACGTGCTATCGGTGTTATGCTTTCCCATAATGAATCTGGGTAGCCAACTGGTATTACCTCTATCTTCCCGCAGCGTGCGCGTGCTGGGTAGAGAAGGTGCGCTGGTTTGTACGCGGCCATGCACACGGTGAGATGGGCATCAAGCGATTCGCCTGCAACCAGACCCGAGTCAGAGGGTAGGCCTGATGGGAGATCTACAGCAACTCGGTATACATTCGCACTATTAATGGCTCTAATCACGTCCAGGTACATTCCCGAAAGGGGCCGATCAACGCCGATCCCTAGAAGCCCATCGATTACGCAATCAGCTTCTTCCAGGGCTTTTCTCAAATTGGCAAGTGAATGATCAACAAGCAGAAGAGTTTGAGGGAAGCTTTGGTTTAACAGGTAGGCCTTATCGCGCGCTGGCTGGGTCAATTCATCGATCTCTGACAGGGTAAACGCCTGCACGTGATAACCCGCTTCACAAAGAATCCTGGCCGCTACAAGTGCATCTCCCCCGTTTCCGCCTTTGCCTGCGACTATCGAAATGTTCTCTCCACGCGCCTGCTTGATAACAGCATCGGCCACCGCCTTTCCGGCGTTCTCCATCAGATCACCTGCAGGAATCCCTGCGCGAACTGCCTTACGGTCCAGTTCCTTTATTTGCGCAGCGCTTACCACATTGTTCATTTCTCCTCCATTGCTGACAGTATGCACTTGACTACTTCCTGTGTCGATCTTTGCGTAACATCTATCCAAGTGATACCTGTGTCACGCTTAAACCAAGACATTTGCCGTCGGGCAAGTGACCACGTATTGTTGGTCAGCCTTTCTTTTAGTTGTTGGTAGGTAATATCGTGTTTTAGGAAAGCTTCTGTCTCGGGAATACCAATGGTGCGATATGCTTGATGCTTCGATGATAAACCTTGAGCGCGAATCGATTGAACCTCCTCGATCAGGCCGCTTTCGAGCATTTGTTCTACCCGCATGGCAATTGCGTGGCGATGAGCCTGCCGCTGCATCTTTAGCCCGAATATATCAACCTCTAAAGGTAGTGGTGTTGCCTCTTTTTGAAGCTTGCTGATTTTTTGGCCAGTGATCATTTTTACCTCAAGCGCGCGCACGATTCGAAGCTGGTCGTTTGGATGGATTCGCCTAGCTGATGGAGGGTCCATCTCTTCTAGCCTTGCATAGAGGTCCTCTAATGGCTGGCTTAGCAGTATCTTGCGAAGTTCAGGGTCCGCGCTTGGCCCGGCGAATATTCCACGCAAGATCGCATGTAGATATAGAGTGCCGCCACCGACTATTATGGGAATCTTTCCGCGCGATTGGATCTGCGGTATAAGCCGCTCAACGTCTTTACGGAACCGCATCGCGTCATAACTTTCCGTTAATGTAACGACATCTATCAGGTGATGTGTAATCTTTTTTTGTTGAATGGGTGACGGTTTGTCGGTTACAATATCAAGGTTTTTGAAGAAGGAGCGAGAATCAGCGGAGATAATCTCGCCAGATATGCTTGCTGCGAGCTCGACAGCAACAGCGGTTTTTCCAACCGCAGTTGGGCCAAGGATAACAACAGCCTTGCAATGGCACAACGCTTAGTCCTCCCCATGCAGGAGTTCCCGAAAGCGTTTCAGTTCTGTACGGCGCGAGGGGTGCTTAAGCTTCTCGATTGCCTTAATTTCGATTTGGCGCACCCGTTCGCGCGTTATGTTGAACTTCAAAGAGACGTCCTTTAACGTGCGGGGGTGGTCATCGTCCAACCCGTAGCGCAACTTAAGGATCTCTCGTTCTCTCTCATCTAGCTGTCCCAAAGCGCGGCTAAGCTGTTCTTTTAGGAACATTCGGAATGTCTCCCTAGTTGGCGAGGGGGAGGAAGTGTCTTCTATGAAATCGCACAACGTGTCCTCGTCCTCGTCTCCGATTGGCCTTTCCAGGGAGGAGGTATAGGAAGATACATTCTCTATCTTCTTTATTCTGTCAATGCTAATTCCTGTCAATTGCGAGATGTCCTCAAGGGTTGGGGCTGCGCCGTGCTGTTGTATGAACTCTCGCTTGATGCGCTTCAGGTCTCTTACTGTTTCAATCATGTGCACGGGAACGCGGATGGTCCGTGACTGATCTGCTATAGACCGCGTGATCGCTTGTCTGATCCACCATGTAGCATAGGTGGAGAACTTAAATCCCCTTTTGTAGTCGAATTTCTCTACTGCCTTCATCAGTCCCATGTTTCCTTCCTGGATCAAATCGAGAAAAGAAAGGCCCCGATTCGTGTAGCGCTTGGCAATAGAAACTACCAATCGCAGATTTGATATTGTTAGTTTATCCCGCGAGGCCCTTGCCTGTGCGTCTATCTCCTCTAACTCTTGGCCTTTCTTCTGCAAAAGACTAGCCAATCTAACCTTGCTCTTCTGCTTGGCAAGCCCCAAAAAGATCGCAGCTTCCTTGGCTGCATCCACAACTTGTTTTAGTTCCTCTTCTACATCCTCCGGGAGAAGACTCATCCCTCCTTGTTTAGGCAGCACCCCGCGAGCGAGCCTTTCTTCTGCTACTGCTCCTTCTCTAATAGAGCGCACCCAGTTTCCACGTTCCATCGATGTCGCCAGCTCTACTTCTTCTTCCTTGGTCAATAAAGGATATTGGCCAATCTCTCGCAGATATGTCTTTACCGGGTCATCTCGACGAGACGACCTATCAGTACTTACTGTGCCATGGTGATGAGTTGTTCTGGTTTTCGTCTCCTCTTGATCATCTTTTTCATCGACATCTGCTTCATCAGTTTCTAGAGATTCATCCTCCAGCAAAACAGCGTCGTCATCAAGAAGATCATCGTCGTCCAGAACATCGTCGCCATCAGACACCATGTCTTCATCATTGTCAGCTTTGTTTACAGCAAGTTCATTGTTTTCATCCATCTTATAGCGGGTTTCGTCTGATATATTGACGGTCTCGATAGGTTTCTTGTCTGTTGGATGCTTTGCGCCCTGATTAGATTCAGCTTGCTGTTTGCTTCTTGGCATCTCTTCTCCTCCTCCTGGACAGCCTCTGGGCTACGAGCGCACTGTAGGCGCTTTGCAGTTCGTCGAGGTGGCGATGATCACCCGATCGCTCAGCATCTTCTATCTTTCCGCGCAGAACCTTAAGCTTCTTCTCGATCTCTGGGAGCTTAACTAATCGCTCCAATGCATCCTGGAGCGCCTTGTCAACGTCGCTCCACAACGGTTGAGATAAGGTGAGGTAGCTTATCTCATGAGCGCAGTCTTCATCAAGGAAAGTTGTCATCGAAGATGGGTCCACTTGACCTTTTGTTTTAGAGATTTGTTCGACAATCGGTCGATATTTTGGAGCAAAGTCCTCTGGAAAGACCACTCCAGCGACGCTTTCCCAAGGCACCTGTCCACGCAAGAGAAGAGACAGGATCACTCGCTGCGGATCCCAGTGATCTTCTTTTTTCCAGGTAGGCGTGTTGGGTGTCCATTGGGTTTTTCTGCGAGACAGTTCTTGCATCAGGCCATCGAAGGGAAGGTCTAGCAGTTCCTCCAAACGGGTGGCGATCTCCTGGCGCAACGGAAGGCTGCGAATTCCCTGAAAGAATGGCCTTGCCTCTTCTAGAGCAGCTTCCTTGCCAGAAATGGTTGTTGTATCGTGCTTTTCCTTCAAAGACTCTATGTAAAACACGTGAAAAGGAGCAGCTGTTTCTATGAGTTGCCTCATCCTTTCTGACCCTTCTCTTCTAACTAGCGTGTCTGGGTCATCCTTTTCCGGCAGTCTGACCACCTGCACCGACAGTCCCTCATTGCGCAGAATTTGCATACCCCGCAGTGATGCCATGCCGCCAGCCGTGTCACGGTCGTAACATATAACTACATTCTTGACCAACCGGCCTAGAAGGCGTGCCTGGCCTTGTGTAAGCGAGGTGCCCATGCTGCCCACGGCGTTGGTTAACCCCGCTAGATGAAGCGAGATAACGTCGGTGTAGCCCTCAACCAGGGTCGCTGTGTCTGCTTTCTGAACGGACTCGCGGGCCCATGACAGGCCGTACAGGTGATTTCCTTTGTCGAACAGAGCCGTCTTAGGGGAGTTAAGGTATTTCGGCTCTCCGTTGAGGCTTCGACCGCCAAATGCAATAGGTCGCCCCGAGAGGTCGAGGATGGGGAAGATCACCCGGTCACGGAAGCGATCGTATGTAGAGCCATCCTTGTTTCTAACAAGTAGCCCTAGCTGGATCAGCGGGTCCAGGGTATACCTAGAGGCAAATTCTTTCTTCAAGTTGTCCCACCCTGCTGGGGCGTAACCAAGTAAGAACTTAGGCCATGCATCTTTGGTATATCCCCTTTTCTCTAGATACTGCCTTCCTTTTCGGCCCTGGGGGCTCTTTGTAAGGTTATCGCTGAACCATCTTGCCACGGCGCTGCTTATCTCAAACAGCTCATCTCGCCCGTCGTCTTCCTTATGTGCTGAAAATGAAAGGCCCGCCTCGGCTGCCAGGCGCTCGGCAGCTTCTACAAAGCTCATATTTTCGATCTTCATCAAGAATCCAATTACGTCTCCCCCTGCTCCGCAGCCGAAGCAGTGCCATAGCCCTTTTTCGGGACTAACTGAGAACGATGGTGTGTCATCTTTGTGAAATGGGCAGCGGCCTTTGTAGTTTGATCCAGCCTTTGTCAGAGTGACGTAGCGGGAGATCACCGCTACGATATCGGTCCGGTCCTTTATCTGCTGCACATCGGTCCGATCTGCGCTCATGTGCTTGCTCCTAGGCTAGTGAGATACGGATTTGTCCTTCTCTCTCTTTTTAGCGTGGTTGACGGCCCATGCCCTGGATAGATTCGGTAATCGCCAGGCAGGGAAACAATGTTGGATAGTGACAGGTTCATCTTGGTTATCGAACCTCCTGGGAAGTCCGTCCTTCCAATTGAACCGGCAAATAACAAGTCTCCAACAAATAGCATGTCATCTTTTACCAAAACAATGCTTCCTGGCGAATGCCCTGGGGTATGTATGACGCGAAATCCACCGGGCAAAGTCTCTCCATCAACAATGTAACGGTCAAAGGGCGGGTGATCTGGGTAGAAGGAGTCTACCAGTGGAAGGTCTTCCTCGTGAATCAGGAGTTTAGCTCCTGCTTTTTGTAGCTGCCAATTGCCGCCGATATGATCGAAGTGACCGTGGGTGTTGATTACCAGGTCGACTTGGCGATTACCAATAAAAGATGTGAGTTTTTCACAGTACTCCGCGGGATCAATCAGTATGGTGAGTCCATCAGCATTGACGAGGTAGCAGTTCGTGGACAACTCACCCAGACAGATCTTTTCCACCCGCATTTTCCCCTCCTTCAAGCCCGAGCTACAGTGAGAACTATGACCTCCTTGCAACCTCCATTCTTTAGAGCATGAGCACACTCTTCGACGGTTGACCCGGTTGTGAATATATCATCGATGAGAAGAACCTTTCCAGGTATAGATCTTATCGGCTGGAAGGCTCCCCGCAAGTTTTCCCGCCTTTGTTGTGCTGACAGTTGTGCCTGCGGTACTGTCTCGTGCACTTTTCTTAGAAGTCTCGCAACCGGAAGGTGCATGGCCCGCGCTAAACCGCTTGCCAGAAGGCGTGCTTGGTTGAATCCTCGTTTACGTAGAGAGTGGCGCGCCATGGGAACATAAGTTACAACATCAACATCTTCACACAGCCCATGACTAGCCAAGTAATCTGCCATCCGTAAGACGAGAAACCTCTTTACCGCCTGTTCCTTATCGTACTTGAGCGCCCGTACAAGTTCTCCCCAAGCGCTATCGTAAGGCCCTAGGGAAAAGGCGTGATCAAACCATCGCTTCTGCGTACCACAGACGCGACACAGATCCACAGAGGGATCCGACAGTAGCTCCTGACACTTCATACATCGTGGACCTGTAAGACCTGGAAGATCCTCTATACAGTTATCGCACAGTATGTGCAGGTGTAAGGTGGGACTACCGCACAACAAGCAATGGGGCGGGAAAAGTATTGCTAACAGTCCCTCTCCCAGCGCGTGTAAGGTTTTTCTAGAATTCCTTGGCCATGCGCACCAACTGGTTTGTGTACCCCCACTCGTTGTCATAGAAGGTTACCACCTTTGCCATTCGGCCCTCGACGACTTTTGTCCAACTAGGATCGAAGATACTGGCATGCGAATCACCAATTATGTCGCTAGAGACTATCTGGTCTGGCGTTACGCAAAGGATTCCTTTAAGGTCACCTTCAGCGTGTTCTCTCATAGCCTCATTTATCTTTGCCGGCGTCACTTCAACCTTAAGCACGGCAGTGAAATCAGTTACAGATCCAGCAGGAACAGGAACACGGAATGCCATTCCATCCATCTTGCCAGCCAGACTAGGGATAACCTTGGTTGTCGCTGTTGCAGCACCGGTGGTTGTGGGGACTATATTTGCCGCTGCAGCACGGCCGCGGGGGTACTTATCGTGAGGAGCATCTACAAGCTTTTGATCAGCTGTGTATCCATGCACAGTGGACATTAACCCGTGCACGATTCCAAACTCCTTCTCCAGAACATAGGCTACCGGGGCTAGAGAGTTTGTTGTGCAAGATGCTGCCGATATAATTAAGTCCTTTTCTTTATCATAAGCACAGGTGTTTACGCCGTAAACAATCTGTGGGATATCCTTGTCCTTGGCTGGTGCTGAAAGGAGAACCTTCTTCGCTCCTCCTGACAGGTGTAGGGATGCTTTTTCTCGCGAGAGGAATACTCCTGTGGACTCGATAACAACTTCGACTTCCATCTTTCTCCAGGGCAAATTGCTTGGATCCTTCTGGCTGAGCAGAGGGATTTTCTTGCCAGAGACTGTTATCCCTTCGATGACGTTACCGTCTTTGTCAGTTTCTTTGTAGATATCTACATCTTTGTCGTAGCGATGATAAACAGAATCGTACTGCAAAAGGTATCGCGCCTGATCGGGAGAGATAAACGGGTCATTGATGGCTACAATATCCAGATCGCCACTTCCGTAAGCGATTCGGAAGAATGCCCTTCCAATTCGGCCAAATCCATTGATTGCTAGCTTCTTCATTTGTCAACCTCCTGTTTTCTTTCTTTTACCATACTTAAGAAATAATTATGTATTCGCAAATCGTCGGTCAACTCCGGGTGAAAGCTTGAAACAAGAACACTGCCTTGCCTGGCCATAACAACGTGCCCATCGTGCTGCGCCAGTTTTCTTACGCCGGCTCCCAAACTGGTTATGTACGGAGCCCGTATGAAGACCGCTGGTATGTCATCGCCTATTTCTTTTACACTCAAAAGGGTCTCAAAGCTATGCACCTGCCTGCCCGAGGCGTTACGTGCTACCGTGATGTCGATTGCCCCTATGTGCATCTTATCCTGTCCCTGAACTTCCCTCGCCAGAAGGATCATCCCGGCACAAGTTCCAAAGAAAGGGAAGCCTTGTTGAGCTAGCTGACGTAGCTTCTCGATAAAGAGCATGCCTCCTAAAAGGGATATCGTGGTTGATTCTCCCCCAGGGATAACCAACGCTGATATCTTGGAAAGCTGATCGACGTGTTTGACCACGACGGTGTCAATACCAAGCCGGGAGAGGCTATGCAGGTGTTCGCGTACCGCACCCTGCAATCCCAAGACACCTACTATCATCTAGCGAACCTGCATCATCTCGTGGGGCGGAATGTCGTCAATCGATATCCCAACCATTGCCTCACCTAAGCCCTCCGATGCTCGGGCTAAAACTTTTGGGTCATCGTAATAGGTAGTTGCCTCAACGATCGCGCGAGCTCTCTTCTCGGGATCGCCCGACTTGAATACGCCACTTCCCACGAATATTCCGTCACAACCAAGTTGCATCATCATGGCGGCGTCAGCTGGAGTCGCTATACCGCCCGCGGCGAAGTTGACCACAGGAAGCCTCTTGAGATCGCGGATCATACGCAGAATCTGGTAGGGAGCGCCCATCTCCTTTGCCAGGCTCATTACTTCTTCCTCAGGAGCTGCGATTACCTTACGTATCTGCTGGTTTACCAGTCGCATGTGCTTTACAGCTTCGATTACGTTCCCGGTGCCCGGCTCGCCCTTGGTGCGTATCATCGCCGCTCCTTCGGCGATGCGGCGTGCTGCCTCGCCGAGGTCCCTTGCCCCGCATACAAATGGGACAGTAAAAGCCCACTTATCAATGTGATACTGTTGGTCAGCTGGAGTAAGCACCTCAGATTCGTCGATGTAATCAACTTCCATCGACTCCAGGATCTGTGCCTCAGCAAAGTGTCCGATGCGTACCTTAGCCATTACCGGAATGGAGACGGCGTTCTGGATCTCCTTCACTTTTGTTGGATCAGCCATGCGCGCCACACCGCCCTGGGCGCGAATATCGGCAGGTACCCGCTCTAGAGCCATCACCGCTACGGCTCCGGCTGCTTCAGCTATCCTTGCTTGCTCGGCAGTGGTGACATCCATTATCACACCGCCCTTCAACATCTCAGCTAAACCACTTTTTACTCTATATGTACCCTTCTCTGACATTGCACTCACCCCTCTAATTCGCTGCATCACAAGGATTATACAACCATTTTGCGCCTTCCTAAAGGCTGAGAATGGGGTAACCAACTAAGTACTCGAAAAGGACAATGGACACCGGAATTGCAAATTATCTTTTCTGGTGTAAGCTACATTGTTTATTCAATATCCGCACGCGCAGCCATCAGTGCGCGATTCCGATGCGCCGCGCAGGACACTTGTTTCTTGGTCTATCCATATTCCCTGATAACCTCCATATCCACCCTGCCTGTAAACCACCTTGTGTCCTCTCTTGTTCAACCCATCCGCTATCTCCTTGGGGATACCAGGTTCAAGGTATAGTGTGCCGCCATCTTGCATAACATCTCCAACGGGCGACGATGAACCGTCGTGGCGGAAGCGAAAGGCATCTCCCGCTTCTTGTACGTCCATACCAAAATCGATCAGATTGCACAACACCTGTACCTGCCCTTGTGGTTGCTGATCTCCGCCCATTACCCCAAACGAAAATACGGGACGGCCCTCTTTGGTAACAAAGCCAGGGATGATGGTGTGAAACGGACGTTTATGTGGTTTAAGGGAGTTTGCAGCATCTGGATCAAGGCTGAACAGAGCTCCTCGATTTTGCATCGCAAAGCCGACTCCAGGTGGAACAACGCCTGATCCGAAACCGCGATAGTTGCTTTGGATTAGAGAGACAGCGTTTCGCTTACCATCTACCACCGTTAGATAGACCGTGTCGCCATCCCGAAGGGGAGGCGGATCTATCATCAGATTGCACGACGCACGCGAAGCATCAATTCTCAGCCTTTGTTGCATGGTGTATCCGTCTGATAGTAGCTTGTCAACGGGCGGCTCATAGAAATCGGGGTCAGCGTAGTAATGCGCCCGATCTTCGTAGGCAAGTTTCTTGGCTTCTACTAGGTGATGCAAGTAGTCAACGCAATTGTGTCCCATGCTTGCTAGATCAAACCCGTCCAGGATGCGTAACATCTGCAAAACCGCTAAACCTTGGGTGTTTGGCGGAAGTCCCCATACTTGATATCCGCGATACTGTGCGCTGATCGGCTCAATCCAACTAGATTTATGCTCTGAGAGGTCTCGCATGGATAGGTATCCTCCCAGACGATCGCTTGCTGAGGCTATCTTCTCGGCTATCTCTCCTCGGTAAAAGGCATCTCGTCCACTAGAAACAATCGCTTGCAGGCTTCGTGCAAGATCAAGATTCGTGAAAAGCTCTCCGCTCTTGGGAGACCTTCCCCTCGGAAGGAACGTCTCTGCGGCCCAGTGTTCCTTTTGTAGAAGATTAGTAGCTTGCGTCCAGGCTTTAGCGATGATGGGACTGACTGGGAACCCTTCTTCTGCGTATCTGATTGCCTGGCCCAGCAGTTCAGCCATTGGCAGGATTCCGAAGCGCTCATTCAATTCAAACCAACCGTCCACACACCCAGGCACACTCAATGAAAGAACCCCATACAAAGGGATGCGAGTTAATTTCCTGTCTTCAAAAACCTGGCGGGTTAATGAGTAGGGAGATCGGCCGCTGCCATTTAAGCCGTAAAGGCTCTGGGTATTTGCGTCCCAGACAATAGCGAATAAGTCTCCGCCCAAGCCACAGCTCATTGGTTCAACAACGCCGAGTGTGGCGTTTACCGCGATTGCCGCGTCAATGGCATTTCCTCCCCTTTTCAAGATCTCAATTCCTGCTTGTACCGCCAGCGGCTGGCTTGTTGCCACCATCGCCCCAGGGGCTAGAACCATCGATCTGTGTCTACTGCTGGTTCTTATGCTATCCATTGGTCCTCCTCAGCCTATGGAAGCATACCTGCACGGTTTGTGACTTACCAGTGATGCCAAGGGTTTTTCAATGATTGCTGAGTGTTATAATGGAGCTTCAAAGGAGGTGAGAGATGGAGAAGAAAGTCCTGTTACGTGATCTTATGCGTAAGCCCCCGGCAGATATCGCTGAGGTTCTTTCTCATCTTTCTGATGAGGAAGCATCAGATCTAATCCATCGTTTATTGCTTAGGCATGCAGCAGCAGAGCCATTAGGAGAGATGGAGGCAGAGGCTTCGGCCGAGCTATTGAGCGAGATGAGTCGCGATGATGCGATAAAGATCTTATCTGAAATGGACCCGGATGATGCGGTGGACGTACTGGGTGAGCTTCCGGAGAACGTGCAGACTGAGCTCCTATCTCGCCTGGCAAAGAAAGATGCCGATGTGCTGTCGGAACTGCTAGCTTATCCACCGGATACTGCTGGGGGATTGATGTCGCCGGAGGTAGTGGCTCTCCCAGTTGATATGGCAGTGCAGGAAGCGATTGACTTTTTGCGCAAGAAGGTGGAAGAAGTAGAAACCATATATTATGCCTACGCTGTGGATAAGGAGGGTTGTCTAGAGGGGGTTTTCTCGCTTCGTGACATGGCGCTTGCTAAGCCTAACACCCCGCTTTCCGAGATCCTTAAGCGTGACGCGATCTCTGTCGTGGTGGATGAGGATGTCGAAGATGTAGCCCACCTGTTTGACAAGTATAATTTCTTTGCCTTACCGGTAGTCGATCATCACAAGAAACTGCTGGGGGTTATCACCATTGATGATGTAATAGACGTCATCCGGGAAGAAGCAACCGAGGACATATATGGAATGGCTAGCGTCCCCTTGGAAGAGGGGGTTAACACATCATTGCTGGACTCTCTTCGTATGCGTCTTCCGTGGCTATCAATACGTTTAGCGACAGCCTTGTTGGCAGCGATGGTGGTAGGAATCTTCGAAACAGCAATAGCCAGAGTTGCTGCCCTGGCAGTGCTTATGGGGGTTGTTGCCGGGCAAGGGGGCAGCGCTGGCATGCAAACAGTGACCATAATTACCCGGGGGATGGCCCTAGGGCAGCTAGAGAGCCAGCGGGGGTGGCACTTGCTGGCTAAAGAAGTACTTCTGGGCGTAGCCAACGGCGTTTTCATAGGTATAACGATTGGCGCGATAACATACGCCTGGAAAGGTGAGATCATGCTTGGGGTGGCTGCATGCTTGGCAATGATTCTTAACATGCTTGTTGCTGGAGCAGCAGGGGTGTTAATCCCAGTTGGGCTAAGAACGATGGGCAAGGACCCTGCTCTTGCCTCAGGGATCTTGCTTCCCACAGTTACTGATGTGTTGGGGTTTGCCTTCTTGTTTCTGATAGCACATCTTCTGCTCCCCGGGATATAGAGATGCATAAGAAAGATCCGCTTCCAGTATGGTCATATCCGCTTATTCTTGCCCTTCTTGGGATTACAATTGTTGTTAATGATCTTCCGATCTCCTTTCAGATAGCAGTCTCTGTTGAGACCTTGCTTTTTATAACATACCTCTACACAAGATCCCATCGAAGTAAGGTAACAATTGGATGGGCATCGAATCTTCTGGCTCTGTTTCCGGGTCATCTCTTGCTATTGTTTGCTCTTTCCAGCGTTATTGAGCAAAGCACAGCCTGGATAGCGTTGTGGATGATGATACCAGCCGCAAGCGTTCTCTACGATCAACTTGCTCTTGTGAATGGCAAGCTGTCATCGGTTCGGGTCTCGATCTTAATAGGTCTATACTGTATAATTTGGGGTAGTGCTTTTGTGTTGTTAGAGCGTGTAATCTCTTTAGGAAGGGGCTTAGAGGGCGCGGCAGAGATTACGCTCATGGCCTTGTTTGGCGTGGTTGGAGTGGTATTTTTGGCCGTGGGAGTGTATCGTCATTTGTCCGCGATTAAGAGTAGTAAGGAGTGGTAAAGTATGAAGAAGATAAGCGTTATTCTTGCGGGATTGATAGTTGGTATGTCTGGCTGTGCCGTTTTTGCACAGGATGCGGCGGATACAGCAGGAAGCTCTATGATCTCGCTTGTTGTCATACTAGTTGTGTTTGGTGCGGTGTTTTACTTCATGTTAATTCGGCCACAACGCAAGCGCCAGGCTAAACACAGCGAGCTAGTATCAGGCCTGAAACGAGGTGACAACATAGTGAGCGCTGGTGGGATCTATGGGCAGATCGATTCCATAAGTGACACATCGGTGGTATTGACTTTGGAGGATGGCGGTAAGATTAGATTGGCGAAAAGTAGTATAGTTGATAAGCGGACGCCTAAGTAAAGGCTGAGGAGGGCTTATTGTAATGGCGCATAGCAACATGGGGCGTAACGACTGGATACGTTTTGGGACGGTGCTTATAGTTTTCTTTGGGTCGCTGGCCCTCCTTTACCCATTTTGGCCGCTTAAGGATGTTGTGCCGCTTGGGCTTGATCTACAGGGCGGCGTAAGGCTTGTTCTGCAGGCTCAGGATGTAGCAGAAATGACCACACAACAGCGGCAAGACACACTTGATCGTGTCATCGCAATCCTTAACAATCGTGTTGATCAATACGGAATGGCTAATGCTGAGATAAAACGTCTGGGTAGCGAAAGGGTTTTGGTAAATCTGCCTGGGACCAAGGATCCGGCTGAGGCGCGAAGCCTTATAGGCCAAACAGCCATGTTGGAGTTCCGTAAAGTGATAGAAGCAGGTACTAGCCCCAATTCTGATTTGGCACCTTCCTCTTCTTCACAGGAAGTCTTGTACAACCGTGATGGTGTACCCTACATTGTAGAAAGTAAGCCTCTACTGACCGGTGCCGCTCTCTCTGATGCCCTGGTACGTACTTCTCAGTCGATGCAAACTGCTGGCCAGCTGTACATTGCTATGACGTTCAATCAAGATGGGGCACAAGAATTTGTAGAAGCGCTGAGAGGACTAAAAGGGGACGACCCAGACACGGTTGCCAACGAAGGGGACCTCTTGGCCATAGTGTTGGATAACGTGATCTACAGTGCGCCCCGCATTACCCAATCAATTAAGGACGCTGCCGCTCAAGGGTGGCGCAATGTTCAAAACACAACCACGATCAGCGGAAAGTTTACCAAGGAAGAGGCTACTCGTATAGCGATCGTGTTGCGTGCAGGTGCTCTGCCGGTGGCAGTTAAAGTGGTGGAGGAAAACACGGTTGGTGCGACCCTAGGAAGCGACTCTATCAGACGAGGAATGATGACCATCCTTATCGGGTTTGTTACCATCCTTCTATACATGCCCATATACTATCGATTACTGGGCATCGTTGCTGATGCCGCCTTGGTACTAAATATGTTGGTTGTTTTTGCGGCGCTGGTCATATTCCGCGCAACCCTCACCTTGCCTGGGATAGCGGGAATCATCCTAACAATTGGTATGACCGTCGATGCAAATGTTATCGTGTTTGAGCGGATCAAAGAAGAAAGGCGTACCGGTAAATCGCCGCTGGCGTCAGTTAGATCAGGTTTTGAGAAATCGCTTTCTACTTTGCTTGATGCTAACATCACGACCCTGATCACTGCTGTGATACTTCTTCTAGTAGGGACTGGACCTGTTAAGGGCTTTGCCATCACCCTCGGAATTGGTGTTACTGGTAGTCTGTACTGCGCGCTTATCGCAAGCCGCTTGCTGTTGGAGAAAGCTGGCTTTTACGAGCATATCCCCGTTCGGGTGGCAACGGATCAGCAATAAATAGCATAAGCTTAAGCAACGCGTCATGAAAGCGGATGCCGCCGTTCTTGGCCTTTGTATCGAGGTCTATTGCCAGATCAAGAGCGGCGGCAAGTGTTTTATCGCTATGACGGTTGGCTTGTCCGATGAAGCGACGGACCATCCAACCTGGCATTCCAAGGCTAGAAGAAATCTGTGCAGCATTTGTGTTAGAATCCAGAAGCGTTCTTATCATTAGAACCCGTGTAAGCTGGCGGGTAAGGGCTGAGAATGTGCCTGCCGGATCCTCATGCAGGCTCACAAGGCGCGACATCGCTTCATGCAAATCAGCAGACATTATGGCGTCAAGGAGCGGATATACTGACTTCTCGCCAGTATTGAACATCAAAGCGATAACATCGTCCTCGTCTACTGATTGCTCCAAAGCGTAGGTCTTGATCTTTCTCATCTCCTCACGCAAGGCCAACAAATCACCGCTGTAATGGTCGATCATTTCCTGTTTTGCTCTTGGGGTAAGCTGTACCTTGTAGGAGTCAATGATTCGCCTCGCCTCTTTTATGGCTTGACTCCCCTTGAACGCAGGTAGAGAAGCTACATCGCCTACCTTCTTTACTATCTTCAGAAGAGAGCTAGTGCTCTTCAAGTTTACTGCCACAAAGCTAAGATAGGTTTTTGGGGGTAGTGATCGACTAACGACGGTAGAAAAGGCCTTCTGCTTAAGGCTTTCAGTACGCCGAACCACAAAATGCCGGGTGTGGGAAAAAAGAGATGCCGATGATAATTCCATTGCAAAACCGTAAGGATCTATCTCATCGGCGTAAAGAATATGCTTTTCAACCTCTGTCTCTTGGGCATTTATTGCCTGGATGCGTGAAGCTAAAGCAAACTCGCAGCGATACTCATCGCCATAGAATAAGGCTACTTGTGCTTCGGCCATGACCCCCCTCGTTTTTTAAATAGGATACTTAGATCTTAGTCGGCATTAAGTACGTAGGCAATGGCGAAAATTTGCAAAGCCAGGGCAGGGTGTCTGTATAGATGTGCCAAGTAGTTGCCAATTAAGGCCGGCTTCTGTCAATTACAAGGGGTTGTTTTTGTCTTCTTAAGCCAGGCTACTCGCTGTTTATAGTGGGTAACAAAAATTGCAAAGTATAACTGACACAAACCTTTCTCTCGCTCGCTCGAGACGCTGAGAGCGCTCAAGGAAAACCCCTTCTATCTTCTTTTCCAAAAAAGACCTACTGCTTTCCTCTGCCCCCTGCCACAATGCGCCTGCC
>CAZKFV010000018.1:0-10911 GCA_964552295.1 uncultured Thermotogae bacterium
CTGGTGGAGGTGGCGGGAGTTGAACCCGCGTCCGAAGGTACCTCGGGTCAGCGTCTACAAGCTTAGTATCGTGATTTTAGTCTCGGATAGAACACTCCCACGACCAGGATTGCCCTTTTCCAAGCTTCCTAAGATTCATCGCGCTTCGGGAAGCTCAAACGCGCGATATACCCGCTAAGTTGACGCCTAAATGAAGCCCGCGGGAAGCCTCATCAGACGGCCTCCCCTAATTTAGGGAAGGAGCAGCGAATGCGTAATTCGCGGTTGTTGTGTTCGCAATTATTGTTTTTCTCGCTAGTTTAAGGAGATAGCAAACGCTCCGCTTGCAGCCTTGCTTTGGTAACTCCGTCGAATCCGTACACCCCCATGTCAATGACCTACAACATTATAACAACCAGGGCCGTCGCTGGCAATCTGCATAGCTAAGTGGTTATCATTTGTTACCCAATGAGATATTCAGTGATCACCATTAGTCTATCGTTTGCTTCTGGAATCTTGCTAGGATCACTTTTGCCTTGTAGCCCCCTCCTGTTATGGGCAACGGCTGTTTCTTTGATGATCGCCTCGATCTGCCTTAGTAGATGGAAAAGGTCCTTACTGGGTTTATTGCTTGCTAGCGTGGCCCTCCTAGGGGCGGTTTCATATCAATCAATTCCCGTAGTTCCCGCATCCCTCTACAAGAAAGCCGACAACTTGCGCCAGATAACAGGTACCATTTGTTCCTACCCAGAGATTAGAGATCATCACACTATGTTCACCATTGATCCTGATAATATTAAGTTCAAAATCTATGTGACGCTCTTTTGGCAAGGCAAAACCTCTCCAGTGCTTCTATATGGAGATCGCGTCCAGATAGCTGGCTTTGGAAACGCTCCTGAAAACTTCGATGGTTTCGATTACCGTAATTACCTCGCCCGGCAAGGGATCTTCGCCACAATGATCGTTGAGTCACCAAGTGATGTTCATAGGCTAGGAGTAAAGGCAAACTCAATCATGCGCCTTGGCGATACTATAAGACAACGCCTCTCTTCTCGTATCGATGCCCTGCTTCCCGGCCAGGAAGCGGGGCTTGCTCACGGGCTTATGTTTGGAGATAGAGGAATGATGTCAGATCAAGTTGAGGACTTGTTTCGCCGATCGGGGTTGATGCACTTGCTTGCTGTATCGGGCCTACACCTAGGAATATTCCTGGCAGCCCTCTGGTTCCTTCTTCGCTTGTTTGGCTTGCGGCCCCGGATCACCTACCCGCTGGTGGGGCTGTTGGTTCTGTTGATTCTTTGGGTCGTGGGGCCACGGGTGAGCCTTGTTCGCGCGTCTCTTCTGTTTGCTTTCCTGGCCCTGGGAAGCGTACTTGCCGACTATGGGATTATCCTAAAAAGGTGGGTTAACTCTTACTGCGGATTAGCAGCAGCTGGATTGGTTGTTCTAGCAGCTAGACCGGTTGCTCTTTGGGATGTCGGATTTCAATTGAGCTTTGCTGCCACTGGAGCAATCTTGTTTGTTTTCGATAGGGGGTTTCGTTTACAGGGTAGGATTACCGCTTTGGCCGGGCGCTCTTCATTTCCAAAGGCCATTATCTCTTATGCGCTTCTCCTGATTGCTGCATCAGCCGCTGCGCAGGCAGGCACAGCTCCTTTTCTTGCCTATCACTTCCAAACCCTATACCCATTTTCACTGATAGCAAGTCTGGTGGCTATTCCACTGGCAACCGTTGCTCTTTGGGCTGGAGGTTTTTTCATTGTATTCTCTTTTAGCCCACTTGCCCCGGTGGCCGCCAAGCCTTTCTATTTGTTCCTGCACTGGCTTATCGTCTGTGTAACAAAGATTTCCCATCTGCCCGGAAGTGAGATCGAGGTACCCACATGGGCTGGAATATGGATTGGTGGTATCGTCTCCTATTTCTTCATGCTAGCTATTTATCTGCATTACCGATCATCGTGTACCTTGTATTCTACGTCGATTGTTTTACCATTAGCAGATGCATCATCTGTGGTTCCACCAGAAGATGGAAGTCGATGACACGCAGAGCGAACTAGAAGGTACAGCCCAAACAAGTCACTTATCATACCTGGCGCAATTAGAAGTATCCCGGCCGTAAGTGGTAACAGCTTACGATGCAACAGCGAGCGTAGTGTCAATTGCCCTATAAACACACTCATGGAAACGTTTTTGACGATTTCCCTTCCTTTTAGCTGAAGTATTAACATGCCTAGAACCCCGCTTAGCAGTACCTCGCCAATTACTGCGCCTGGGCCAATGAACTGCCCAAGCTTTACTAAAATCACGATTTCTATGCATGCAAAGACGAAAAGAAAAAAAGGCATACTCATCACCCACAGATCAAATATTAGTTGAATTGGCCATCTGCAACAACGATGGTCCTTCTAAATACCCCATAAATATGCACTTGCCCCTTGAACTCTCTTACTTTATCCTATGTATCACATGAAAAGGCCAGGACGCGAGTATCTCATCGGCTTGAATTTAATACCGGAGCTGACACCAAGGAGAATTACCATACTCCTCGAACACTTCACTTCGCCGCAGGCCATTTGGCACGCCCAGCAAAAGGAGCTGAGCGCACTACCTAGGTTTACGGCAGACATCGCCTCCCGTATAGTGAATGCCCGAAGCGAGCAGGCGTTAGACAATGAGCTTTCAGAAACAGGTAAGCGAAATATTGAAGTTATCACCATTCTTGATCAGGAGTATCCAACCCTTCTCAGGCAAATAGATGACCCTCCAGCCGTTCTCTACGTAATCGGCGAGCCTAGGATAGATACCGCCAAGGCGCTAGCTATAGTTGGAACACGACAATCGAGTCGCTACGGAAGAATAATGGCCAGCAAATTGTCACGGGATCTAACCTCAATTGGTCTTACTGTCGTCAGCGGGTTGGCGATCGGTATAGACACAGCAGCTCACAAAGGCGCCCTGGAACAAGGTCGCACAGTTGCTGTACTTGGATCCGGGTTGGCAAACATCTATCCGTCAAGTAACACCAACCTTGCCGTCCAGATCTCCAAGCAAGGTGGCAGCCTAGTAAGCGAATATCCGCTTCATACGCAGCCTGCAAAATGGACATTTCCACAGCGTAACCGCATCATCTCTGGTCTCACAAGAGGGGTAATCGTTGTGGAGGCACCCAAGAGAAGCGGAGCTCTGATCACGGCAAACCTGGCAATGGAGCAAGGCCGAGAGGTTTTTGCCGTTCCCGGCAACGTTACAAGTCGGGCAAGCGCAGGGACAAATGCATTGATCATGGACGGAGCGAAGCTTGTTACCTGTGTTGAAGACGTTGTCTCGGAGTTTCCCGACTTAACCCAGTTGCTTGTCTCTTTGACACAAGAACAGTCAGCGGGCGAGGTTAGCCTATCTGCCGAGGAACATCTTGTCTACGATATGATAGGGCTTGAACCGCTACATATTGACGATATTATTTACAAAGTGGGTATGTCGCCCACTCAGGCCGCGCAGATCCTTCTCATGCTGCAGATGCAGGGTTTGATTGAGCAGATCGAAGGGCGGCGTTATGTCAGAAGTCCGTAGGAGGTTTCACCGATGAGCGTGCAACGCACCTTGGTTATATGCAAGCCCGATGCCCTACAGAGAAGGCTAATAGGTAGAATCATTTCGCGTTTTGAAGATAAGGGATTCAAGATAATCGGTCTCAAGATGATGAAAGTCGATGAGGCTCTAGCCGAAATGCACTATAAGGAACATGTCCATAAGCCATTCTTCTCCGAGCTGCTTTCGTTTATCTCATCCTCACCGATTGTGGTCATGGCAATCCAGGGGGAGAACGCGGTTGGAGTTGTGCGAGGGCTAATGGGGGTTACCAACCCACAGATGGCAGCACCTGGGACAATCCGAGGAGATTTCGGGCTGAACCTAACCAAGAACCTTGTACACGGCTCCGACTCCGCTTCCTCTGCTGAGCGAGAGCTTAATCTGTTCTTCTCTGAAGAGGAGCTTTTTAGTTACGAACTGTCTCTCGAGAGCTGGTGCTAGAAGAGCAATTTGCCTATATTTGCCAGGCGTTAATCGACTTACAGAAAAGGAGAACCATGAAGCTTTCCAGGCGTTATCAGCCATCTCAAGTGGAGAAGCAGATTTATCACTTTTGGGATGAGGCTAGCTTCTTCCGTGCGGACATAACAGCACCTAGCAAGGGACCGTTCTCCATAGTTATTCCGCCCCCCAACGTAACTGGACGGTTACATATGGGACATGCTCTTAACAACACGCTCCAGGATATTATTGTACGTTACAAACGCATGGACGGTTATAACGCGTGTTGGTTCCCAGGGACAGATCACGCTGGAATTGCTACTCAAAACGTGGTAGAGAGAGTGCTCGCCGAAGAAGGGACTTCCAGACACCGGATAGGTCGGCAGGAATTTGTCTCCCGCGTTTGGGAGTGGAAGGAGAAGTACGGCTCAGAGATCATCGAGCAACTAAAATCCCTTGGCTGTTCATGTGACTGGTCTCGACAACGGTTTACCCTTGACGAAGGGCTTTCCAAAGCCGTTCGTCAAGCGTTTGTTAGGCTTTACGAAGAAGGCCTGATCTACCGAGGGGACTACATGATCAACTGGTGTCCTCGCTGCGAAACAGCATTGTCTGACATTGAGGTAGAACACAAGGAAATAGAGGGCAATCTATACTACATCAGGTACCCACTTAAAGGTGGAGGGCAAGTAACCATAGCAACCACTCGCCCCGAGACGATGCTTGGTGACAGCGGAGTAGCGGTAAACCCTAACGATAACAGGCATAACCACCTTATCGGCAAGATAGCCATCCTGCCCCTGCTTAACCGAGAGCTCCCTATCGTTGCCGCCAAAGAGGTGGATCCCGAATTCGGGACGGGAGTGCTGAAGATAACACCAGCGCATGACCCCATAGACTGGGCCATCGGAGACCGCAATAACCTCGCCTCGATAAACATCTTCACTGATAAAGGCAGGATAAACGACAACGGTGAGCGTTTTGCGGGAATGACTCGGGAGGATGCACAAGAAGCCATCGTTGAGGCCCTTAAGGAAGAAGGATTGCTAGAGAAGATCACTCCATATACACATTCAGTGGGACACTGCCAGCGTTGTCAGACTGCTGTGGAACCCCTTGTCTCCACACAATGGTTTGTGCGCATGAAGCCACTAGCCGAGAAAGCGATCGCCGCGGTGCGCGATGGGCGCGTTCGCTTTATCCCCGATCGATGGGAGAAGCTTTACTTCGACTGGATGGATAACATCCAAGATTGGTGCATCTCCCGACAGCTATGGTGGGGACACCAGATCCCGGTCTGGTACGGACCAGACGATGAACCATTTTCTGCGCATGATGAGCAAGAAGCACAGGCCAAAGCCAAGGCACACTACGGTCAGCCTGTCAAGTTACGACAGGAAGAGGACGTTCTGGACACCTGGTTTTCCTCTTCGCTATGGCCATTCTCAGTGATGGGTTGGCCCGAGAAAACCGCTGATTTCGACTACTTCTATCCCTCATCCCTCCTTGTAACAGGCTTTGATATTCTGTTCTTCTGGGTGTCTCGTATGTTGATGATGGGGCTTCATTTCACCGGCGAAGTTCCGTTTCCCCAGGTATATATAACTCCACTTATTGTCGACGCAAAGGGTCAGAAAATGAGCAAATCAAAGGGAAATAGCATTGACCCGATGGAAGTGAAGGAAACCTATGGAATGGATGCACTGCGTTTCTCTCTTGCCCAATCTACTTCCAAGGGAAGATCCATGCGCATGCCTCAATCCCTGCTCGACGAAGCGCGCAACTTCCTAAACAAGATATGGAACATGTCAAGGTTCGTACTGCTTAACCTACAGGAAGAGCGCCCTGATCTTCCCACAGAGCTTACCGCGCTCGAAGACAAATTTGTCCTTTCCCGGCTTTCAGCCACAATCTCTTGTATCCGTGAAAACATAGAGGATTACAACTTCAACTTGGCAGCAGAAGCCTTGTATTCTTTTGTCTGGCACGACCTATGCGATTGGTATCTGGAAATGGCCAAAGAGAGGCTTTCGGGAGGAGACCAACAAGTACGTGGTGTTCTATACCATACCTTGCGAGAGACGGTAAAGCTTCTGCACCCTTTTGTCCCATTTATCAGTGAGCACCTGTGGCAGACCCTGGGAGAAAAACCAGCTTCGGTCAGCTTGGCTAAGTTTCCACAACCCATAAAGAGAGACTACCTGGCAGAAGAACAGATGCAGATCTTCCAGGAAGCCGTAAGAGCTGTGCGCTCTATTCGCGCCGAGCTTTCTGTGCCCCAGAGCGCTAAGCCGCAAGTTATTGTGCGTACCAATGACAAAAAACTAATGGATCTGATTGAACAGCTTCAAGACTCGTTGTGCACGCTGTGTAGAGCCGATAGTTGGCAAGTATCCGCGGACAGCCCGCCAGAAGGATCAGCAAGACAGGTGATTACCGGCGCTGACCTGTTCATACCATTGGCCAATTTCATAGACTTAGACGCGGAAAGAAGCCGAATCAGCAAGGAGCTTGCGCAAGTGGAGGCAGATCTTGACCGAGCAAATGAGAACTTGGCAAATAATTCTTTCCTTACCCGCGCCCCAAAAGAAGTTGTGGAAAAAGAACAGGAAAAGCAAAAGGAGTTCCTCACCAAGGCAGATAAGCTGAAAGCCAACCTGAGATCTCTGGAGGGATAGCTTGGACTACATCAACGCCCGTCGCTCTTTGGAGAGACTGCCTTCTCTGGAAGTAAAACCAGGGCTCGAGCGTGTCCGACGGTTGCTTGACTATCTTGACAACCCACAGCTTACATACCCAGCAATCCACATCACAGGAACCAACGGTAAAGGGTCAGTAGTAGCTATGCTATCAAGCGTCCTAAAAGAGGCTGGCTACAAGGTGGGTAGATTCACCTCCCCTGATCTGATCGACTTTCGAGATCGTATAAGCGTAGATGGGGAATGGATCAGCAAACAGGAATTCGCACAGCAAGTTACTCGAATCTCGCCTCTGTTGGAGGATACCGAGGACTTACCATCCCTTTTTGAGGTTCTGACGGCGGTTGCTTTTTCGCACTTTGCGGTACAGAAGGTAGACCTAGCAGTAGTAGAGGTTGGCCTGGGAGGAAGGTACGATGCTACTAACGTTTTGATGCCAATCCTTACAATTCTAACAACAGTAGCTATGGATCATACAGCCATCCTTGGCAACTCCCTGGAAAAGATCGCCTGGGAGAAAGCAGGTATAGCAAAAGAGGGTGTAACGTTGCTTGCCGGCAATCTCCCTGCACAAGCAGAAAGGGTAGCCCGTCAGGAGTGTTTACGCGTGCATGCCACGTTTGCTGACACATCCAATATCAGCCTGGAAAGGTCAGCTCATAACTTGCAATACGCTTCATACAAGGTTACCTCGAGCTGTCTTCCACCGATAATCAAGATCCCGCTCATTGCATCCTACGAACAAGAAAACCTTCATCTTGCCCTTGCCGCAATCCTGGAACTTAAGAATAAGGGGATTGATATCGATGATAGCGCAATCATATCCGGCCTGGCCGCCACTGCATGGCCAGGAAGGTTTGAGGTAATGAGCAATAATCCTCTAATCGTCCTGGATGGAGCCCATAACCCTTCCGCAGCAAAGGCAATCACCAGAGAGGTGCAGGAGCTATTTCCCGTCAAGGAAAGACGGCATCTGCTGTTTGGAGTTCTTAACGACAAGGATTACGATTCTATCTCACGCCTCTTATTTGCTCTGTTTGCCCATGTGACACTTACCCAATCATGTAATCCAAGAGCCCTGCCGACAGGTCCGCTGTCCCAAATCGCAGTAGAACTCGGTATAAGCCACCTAGAAACAGATTCGGTTGTTAATGGTCTATCCGCAGCACTTCATCCCCTACAGCAAACCGACGCACTGCTTATCACGGGGTCTTTAAGCATCGTTCGTGAAGCAAGACCGGCCCTGCTAGCTAGAAAAACCCTTAAAAAATGACCTTGGATCCCTGCGCCGGCATACCCATGATTGGTTTTTTTGTGGTAGAATACCCCAGAAGAGGAGTTTAAACTTGAACCACGAAGCCAATAAAAGGCAACTCACAGAAGACGATGAATCTGCATTGATCGATTTTGTAATTGAACGAGGCCTTCCCCGGCATGTTGCGATTATCATGGACGGAAACGGGCGCTGGGCAAAGAAACGAGGCCTTCCCCGTACTGCGGGCCACCAAGCTGGTGCACAGGCTGCTGAGCGTTTGATCCGCTTTGCGGGTAGACAAGTTGGACTTCATTACCTAACATTATATGCTTTTTCAACAGAAAACTGGGCGAGACCAAAGGCAGAGATTGACTTCCTTATGGACCTTCTGGATCAGTTCATCGCTGAGAAATTACTGGAATTCAAAAGAGATGGCGTACGCGTTATGGTGTCGGGAGATATTACAGCCCTACCGTCTGCGCTACAACAGCAAGTTAACAGGGCAATCAAGCAAACCGAAGAAAACTCTAGCCTTGTGCTGAATGTGGCCCTAAACTACGGCGCACGCCAGGAGATAGCCCGTTCTTGCCGGCATATTGCACAGCAGGTAGAGTTGGGCAATGTGGATCCAAGCCGGATAGATGCGCAGATGATAGCATCATCCTTGTACACAGCGCAGATCCCTGACCCAGATCTCATCATACGCACTAGCGGGGAAATGCGCCTATCAAACTTCCTGCTTTGGCAAGCCGCTTATGCGGAGCTCTTCTTTACGGATACATTATGGCCAGACTTCGGGCCGCAGGAACTGATAGCCGCCATTTGCCAGTATCAGGAACGCGAACGTCGGTATGGCTCAGTAGAGGAGGAACAATGAACCACGCGGTCAACCTGACAAGGCGCCTGTTCAGTGCCCTTATCGGTGGTGGAATTGTATTTGGAACCCTCTATCTTGGCACACGATTCAGCGTCCAGTGGATTGTTGGAGTGCTTATACTGGTTGCAGCTTACCCAGCCGGCGTAGAATACATCCAACTAATGAAACGCTTACAAATACCTATAGCTGCGCCTGAGTTTCTCATCTGGATTCCTATCCTGGTATTTTCTACGGTGATCTTCAATGGCCGCTACAGCGTTGTAGCACTACTGCTTGCCATCGCTTATCAGGTCTTACGATATCTTGGCAGCTTACCCCACCGGGATGGGTTTCTAAAGGCTGTCGCCGGAGTGTTTGGATTATTATATATTCCCTGGCTTCTAACTTTCTTCTACCAAATATACATAAGCGGTGGAGATAAGCCGGCAGTCGGCGCATCAAACGCTCTTCTTATACTGCTTATGGTGTGGGGCTACGATAGTGGCGCCTACATTGTGGGAAGTGCTTTAGGTAGACACCAAGCCTTTCCGAATGTCAGCCCCAGTAAGACATGGGAAGGCATAATCGGCGGGGTGTTGTTCACCATCCTCGGAGCACTGGTTGGGGCCACTTTTTCCCCAGAGTGGCGGCAATTCGCTTTTTGGCAAGGGTTCCCTCACATTGTAGCCTCGTCGATCGTTGTCGCTTCTGCCGCGCAACTGGGAGATGTGTTCGAATCCAAGCTGAAACGCGCAGCACAAGTAAAAGACTCTGGAACATTCCTTCCCGGGCACGGCGGGGCACTCGACCGTATAGATGGATTACTTTTCGCGCTACCCGTTTTCTTCTTCTACTACAACTTCATCCTTCACTTCTTTAGTTGATCGAAGAGTCCTATCTTCCTACCATCTAATTGCCATGAACATATTCATCCAGGCAATCTACATTGCTTCAGGCTTGTCTTTGGTGTACATATTTATGCTGTACCGTAGTAATCCCCTGCGACGCCTTCCCGCTTCAAGCGTAACGATCTCCTTTGTTATTGGAATGCTTGCCGTGATTCCCGTGGTGCTTATTAAACAGATACTACCCCTACCGGATAGATCGTCTGCCTTTGCCGCATTCATCAGCGCTGGCTTAATCGAGGAGGGCATAAAGTTCATCCTTATGGGTCTCACAATATGGCGATTCCGCTTCCCTGACCTGGCAGAAAGGCTTGATGTTGCCATCTATTTCGGAATCCTTGGGGTCGGTTTTGAAATCTATGAGGACTTCTCATACCTATTCTCCGGCACGTATTCGCTGTGGAAGGCTGGAGACAGCAGCCAATTCAACAACGCCCTGCAAACATTACTAGCGGCAAGAGCCTTCCCAGGACACATACTCTTTAATTCCATTGCCGGATTTCTGGTCGGATGCGCACGCTTTTCTACCCATAGGAGATCCCGCTTCTGGTGGTTACTGGGGGCATTTACCCTGGCAGTAACGTTGCATGGCTGTTTCAACATGATTGCTACACATGGAGGCAGCATTCCAATACTGACCTATGTGGTGGTCCTGGTAGGCATGTTTCTCTATCTCCGCCAGCATGCGTTGAAAAGCTCGCCATTTAATAGCCTCATCGCTTACATCAACGGAAAGAAAAGCAACTGGCAACATGAACGACCACCGGAGGAATACTTATTCGCTGAGGGATTCTTCTGGCCTGAGAAACCAACAAAAGGCATGTTTGAATTCTTCCCTCTCATACTTTCTCTTGTCATTCTTTACCCGCTTCTTGTGGCGGCGGTTTATCTGCTTGAGGGGGCAGTCAGTTGGCTTGTGAGATTGTAGCAAGGAAGAACGCAGATTTTCCTCATCGTTCAAGTTAAGCAACCGGATGGAGTTGAAGAGCGTAAATATGCAGTAACTAAACAGTTAATACAGCGCCAAGACAGACGCCGACAGGGCTTTAGATCAATCCGGACGAACAAAGTGCAAAGGGCGGTCAAGCAACGCCTAACCGCCCTCTCCGGGTGGTGAAAAAGATGAGGGGGTTCTCATGCTTTCACGACCACACTATACAACTTTGCACCGAGTTTGTCGGTAAC
>CAZKFV010000019.1:0-13931 GCA_964552295.1 uncultured Thermotogae bacterium
CGACGAAACGTGTGACTGCTTCACTTGCCGTCATCACTCCCGCGCCTACCTCCACCACCTATGCCGCGCCGGAGAATTCTCCTTTTACAGATTGGCAACTATTCACAACCTGCGTTTTCTAGTAAAGCTGATGGAGCAGATACGCCAAGCAATCAGCAGTGATAGGCTCCATCAACTTGAGCAGGAATGGATTACTAGAAGAGGGGTTTAAGATTACGTTGCGATGTTCTAGGTTTCGTGGCGCGTGCAGCTCGCTTGCCCCGCCTGCCCTGTGAAATATCCGCCTTTCAAGTATTTCGCGGGGTGGAGCATTACTCCACTGGGGCCTGCCGCGTTGAATCTTCTGTCTATACGTCCGTCTGAGCACAAAACACGCGGGATCATGTTCTTGCAGCCAGATAAAATCGTGCCCCATAGTAGAATCACGCCGCTCCGTCTTGTCAAGGGTGTTGATTAGTTGTATCTTCCTTATCGAGGAGGTTTGAATGAAAAACTTTGTTGCTGTAGCTTTCTTGGCTGTCTTACTTAACATGGTTGCCCTTGGCGCTGAAATTCATCTTCCGGCTGACGCGCAGCTATCTGGTACTGTGCTTATTGCTGAATCTTTCTACAAGATGGTCGACGATGAGCCGGTCCCGCTTCCCATTGCAGTTTGGCAAGGGGCTAATGGTATGCGTGATACCGACTGGTTTGACACACGTATCGAGGCCCATCCAGGCGATTCTATAGTAATTAGTCCAGGCCAGTATCAGGTTGACATCTGGATCTTTACCCCCAATGTTACGCTGACAACGGACCCCAGTTCGGAGGAGATGGCTGATATATGGGGCACAGTGGAGATCGACGCCGACAATGTGATCTTGGATGGTATCGCGGTTACTGGTCCACGCAAGAATATGTCAAGTGGACACGGGATCGAGGTTAACCGTGAGGTGCTAAACACTGTAACCATCCGAAACTGCCTTGTTGAGGGAAACGAATGGATGGGGATTCATGTCATCGGCCCGCGGGGACGGATAGAAACGATGATTGTTGAAAACTGTGTGGTAAAGAACAACGCGAGTTTCGGAATTGAGTGTCAAACCACCGCGAACCTCATCATTACAGGTTGCACAGTAACCGGAAACGGTCAAGGGATACATATTGGCAGCAATGTCTCAAATGTTATCCTTCAGGACAATATAGTCACTGGAAACAGAGAGATTGACATCTTTCGCAAGGAGTAAAAACACCTGGAGCCCAACCATCTTACTTCCCTGCCTCTCGTTTGGGAGCGCTGCTGAGATAGTGAACGAAAAAGGCAAGAAGAATACCTACAAACAAGCTTAGCACGCCAGCTACAGCCAATGACATCTTGCGATTTGGACCCACCAAAGTAATAATCGGATCACTTAATTTATCCAAGGAAAACAGGGTTTCTGGATCCTTACTACTTAATGTCTCAAGTTTAACTTGTTCTTGTATGAGTCTTGCCTCAAGTTCACTGGCCTTCTGAGTGAGGTAGTTAAGCAAGGGATTTTCCGAGTCATAAGGTTCAACCGTCGATATTTGTTCAGTAATCGCCTCTTGCTGAGCCTTCAATTGATCGATACTAATGTTAGTGTCTAGCGATTCTTGTTCGATCAGTCTTTTTGCGTATTCCTCAAGCCGCTCATCAACAGAGGCAGCAAGGGGTTGGAACATTCCTGCTATAGCATCCGCCGAAACAGCCCCCATCAGGCTAACCCATACGCGACTATTTCTTGCTTCTGCGTTAAGGGTGATTCCTTTGTCTTTGTACTCGGGCTCCAGATCCAGGAATGTGTTCACTACTTCTTGCTTATCAAGGTTAGAAATGCCAAAAGACGATAAAGATTCATACAGTTGATAATGAATTGTTCCAAAGTACTCGTTCGGGCGTGTGCACATGATTGCTGCGCTTATTGCAACAGCTAAGATGAAACACGCGATAATGATCCACTTTCCCTTCCACATTACTTGTAGGTAATCCATAAGATCAACTTCGTACTCATCCATTTTTTCCTCCCTTGTCTCGCAGGTTGTTGTACACGATAGGGCCTATTAACGTCAAGTAATTTATCAAGTCTGTGGATCTTTGTCATTGATTTCGCAAAGCCTCAGCATCTTCTGCCTGTTATAGGCGCCTTCTAAAACTATCAAGCTGTGCGACAACTATCCTTACGCCAAAGGCGTCTCTTTATTCATGGTATTCATGCTCGGTATTGGAATCTCCGCGCAGAATGGAAACAGCGTGTGGAAGTGCTGCTGCGATCGCTTCAAGTCCTTCTTTCACCCCTGTTGGGCTGCCGGGGAGGTTTACTATCAGTGTATGTCCCCGTATTCCGGCCACAGCGCGTGATAGCATGGCGTGAGGTGTCTTTGCGATGCCTTGCATTCGTATTGCCTCTGCTAACCCAGGAGCCGGTCTTTGGATTGCCTTCATTGTCGCCTCGGGGGTGATATCGCGCGGCGAAAAACCAGTGCCGCCTGTTGTTATGATAACATCGAGATCCAGATTATCAGCCCACTGTATGAGAGTGCTTGTTATCTCTTCCTTTACATCCGGCAAGATGGCTTCTGTCTCGATAATGGCGTCCAGCCGCTCTCGAAAGAACATCTTGATTGCTGGTCCGCTTTCATCGGGGCGTTCACCTCGGGAACAGCGATCGCTTATGGTAAGGATTCCTATATGTATAGGCATTTTCAATTTACTGCTCATGGCCTGTCTCCTAATAAGATAACTTGGACGTGTGTTCCTGCATCTAGACTGCTCCACTCCTCTGGGACGATTGCCAGTCCATCGGCCTTAACCATCGATGTCAGGATTCCCGAGCCCTGATCACCAGTGAGGCTTGCTACATACCCTTTCTCATCTTTGTCCAGCATAACACGCAGAAAATGACGCCGATCATCCTTAAAAGCGATAGAGTCAGCTAATCTCGCGGTGACTGTTGTATGCTCAGTATCCATTGCTCCTAGAAGAGCTAAGATCATTGGGCGGGCAAATATCTCAAACGAAATCATAGTTGATACAGGGTTTCCAGGCGTTCCCAAAACAGGGATTTCTTTTCCCCAAAAGAGAATGTGTCCAAAGGCAAGCGGCTTACCGGGCTTCATTCGCACTTGCCAGAAGTCAATCTCTCCTTCTGTGGCCAGAACCTTCTTTACCATGTCGAAATCGCCTACCGATACCCCTCCCGAGACAAGAAGCAGATCGACACCCTGCTCGATGCCGCTGCGGATCTTATGCCGTATTTCCCGCTTCTTGTCAGAAGCGATCCCAAGCAGCACGGGCTCGCCTCCATATTTTAGCACCTGTGCGCTTGTCGAATAGCTGTTTGAGTTTCGTATTTTTCCTGCAGCAAGAGGCGCATCGATACTGACCAGCTCATCTCCAGTGGCAAGCACTCCCACTTGCGGCCGCCTTGTAACCTCTATCCTAGCCTTGCCAATGGACGCGAGCATCCCTATGTCCTGTGGTCTTAGACGTTGCCCGCGCCTTAGAACTATATCGCCCTTGTGCACATCTTCACCAGCACTCCTGACCTCATCACCAACTGCAACCGGCTGCGTGATTTGGATATGATTTGGATCCAAATGCGTCCTCTCGAACCGAACAACCGCATCCGCGCCGAATGGAATTGGCGCGCCAGTCATGATGCGTATCGCTGTCCCCGATGTTACCCGCTCTTTGCAGACGTAGCCTGCTGCTAGTTCCGCGACTACTCTAAGCCTGGCAGGATTGTCCTTACTTGCTCTGGCGGTATCGGCTGCCTGTATTGCATACCCATCCATGGCGCTGTTTGCATAAGGAGGGATATCATAGGTTGCTTCTACATCTTGTGCTAACACCCGTCCCAGAGCAGAGAGAATTGGGATTGATTCTGCTGGTAACGCGCTTAACCCAGACAGGACACGCTCACGTGCTTGCTCCACACTAAGCATCGGGTACATCTTAGTTGAATACATGTCTGTCACTAATTTCCTCCGCTATTTTGAACAGCGCCAATTTTATCCATCAGTATTTAGTCATGGATAAGCTTTAAAAGACTTAAAAGAAAAACTGATATCTTCTTCATAAACTCATCTTTGCTCCTGCATGTATCAATACCTTAGATTATACACGCTGGACAAAGATGTACTGCCTGCACCTTAAATACAATACACAAATTTCTACTACCAATATCGTTTGCGCGCACTATCGCGTGTTGATTATAACGGCAAACGTATTCGGCTTGCACAATTTGTGTTTCTGTAGCGTAGAGCTCGCCTGCCACATTAAGGTTTATCGCATTTAGACGTACAACCGCAACGTCGCAGATAAAGTACAACACTACATAACCTCGCTCTATTGTAGGTTTGTTGTAACGTGCGCAGCTCGCCTGCCTGTGCGGGCGAGCCGCACGCAGACAGGCCTGACACATTGAAGTTTTTCTTGCAATCAAATTCTACCATCGTAGGGTACGTAAATGACATCAACAAATCCTAAAAATGAAGGTATGACCCCACTTTCTACAAGTTTTATTCTTGCAAGATGCTTGAAAGATGTCAACTGACTGTACTTGGAGCAAGTACAGAATAATCTCCCTTTAAATCCTGCTTTCCTTTAAACAATGATGCTCGCGTTGGTATACTTTCCTAATTGTCGAATGGGCAAAGGAGGAGTTGTGAGACATGTACTGGCGTTATTGACGTTGATGGTTTTTGGAATTCTTGTTGTGTGTGCTGATACGAGCATGGCACAGGAAGTTACTTCACAGGATGGCTCGATACACGCAAGCCTTGTCGGAAATGGCGATTTTGCAGCATCGGCAGTGCTTTGGTTTTGTGGCACAGAGGTCAGCGCCAATATATTAGGAACTATTTGCCTGAACGCAGATCTTGAGATAGAAGATATGATGTTGAGGTTCAATGCAATGGGAGCACTAAGCGGTCAAGCTAGGGGAAATAGCGATACATTGATTGGTAGTGGATGGGCGGTTTTCAATGCCCGAGGCTCACTTGATTCAGGCGAGGCTGTCATTCTGTATGGCGCGATTCAGATTTCACCGGATGGTATTGACCTTTCCTCTCAGACTGCTGGAATTGGCAAAGGTAGCCTTTACACTTTAATTCAACTTCGAGATGAGGTACTGCATCTACGAGGGGCAGCGGCTGGAACTGCATCGGGTGGATTTGTCAAGCCTGATAATCCACATACCATGCAGCTTGCTGAAACAGGAGGGTTTACCTTTATGGCGACCACGAACCATCAGGAAAGTGATAAGTTTAGTGAGGATCTTGGTTTGTCTCATAAGGGCCTTTCCTGGAGCTTAGACGAATGGCCGCAGGAGATACGCGAGGCTTTCCACCTGATGATGGAGGGGGAATCCGAATGAAGATAATTCTTATTGGCGCGGGAATGATGGGGCAAGCTATCTGCCATTACCTCGCTTTGGATAAAGAAGTTGATCGGGTTATTGTAGCCGATCGAGATGTCGCTCGGGCAGAGGCGACAGCTGAGCGTCTTCGAGACACAAGAATTGTACCGCGCAGGCTGGATGTAAGCGCACCTCGGGCTGTCAGGGAAGCAATGAATGGCATGGATGTTGCCATAAGCGCTGTTCCATACTTCTTTAACCTTAATCTGGCCCAAGCCGCCGTTGAAAGCAGCGTCTCCTTCTGCGATCTTGGAGGCAACAACAGGATTGTGGCAGGCGAGTTAGCCCTGGATGAGAAGGCAAGAGCCGCTGGAGTAACTATTATTCCCGACTGTGGCCTTGCCCCTGGGCTGGTGAACATACTTGCCATGTCGGCGGTTGAGGAGCTCGACGAAGCAGATAGTGTATCAATCCGGGTGGGCGGCCTACCGCAGCGTCCGCGAGGACCCCTTGGCTATCAGATAGTGTTCTCTCCGCACGGGTTGATCAACGAGTACATGGAGCCTTCGACAGTTCTGCGAAGCGGTGAGATTGTTAACGTCCCATCGCTTACCGAAAACGAAGATGTATCATTTCCCACACCGTATGAGAAGCTGGAGGCATTTCACACATCTGGTGGTAGTTCCACCTTACCCCAGACACTGCATGGACAGGTGAAAAACCTCGAGTACAAAACGATTCGCTATCCTGGCCATCTGGATAAGGTCAAGGCAATGTCCGATCTTGGATTCTTTGACAACGATCCACAACATATAGATGGAGTGGACGTTGTCCCTCGGTCGCTAGCTGTCCATTTGCTGTTTCAGCACTTGTCTTTCGATGAGCCCGACGTTGTTCTACTGAGGGTGAACGCGCGTGGGACAATTGGCGGAGAGCAACGTGAGATAAAATATGAGATGGTAGACAAATACGACGAATCTACAGGCCTGTCAGCGATGATGAGAACTACAGGATTTCCCATTGCCCAGATAGCCCTAATGATTGCTCGTGGAGAGATCACAGCGCGCGGTGCGATACCTCAGGAAACATGCGTTCCCGTGGAGCCATTCTTGACTGGCTTAAGGCAACATGGCTTGAAAATAGAAATAACGGAGAGCGCTGGATGACAACAGTGATTGGCTTCGACATGGATGGGGTGATCATTGACTCTGATCGTCCGGGAGACACATGGTTTCATGATTCTTTCGCTCGCACGCTTGTTGATTTTGGCATCGAGCCAACCGCGGAGAACATACGCTGCTTGTACATTACTAGCATGCGTGATAACTCTAATGAAGTGTGCAGCAACTTTGGAGTTACTGATCCGGAATTGTTTTGGAAGCGCCGCGACGAGAATTATGCTAGCTACAAGCTTACCGCTTTGGACCAGGGGAAGATACAGCTCTTTCCTGACATAACTGCGTTAAAGGAACTCAGCAAGAAGCACCCTTTGGGCATTGTGTCGAACTCACCTCAGGCAGTTGTTGATCGCGTTGTTGATTATTTCTCTCTAGATAGCCTGTTTGAGGTCTGGATAGGCCGTGGCAACACGCTAGCTTCGCTACAATCAGCAAAACCAGCGCCTGAGATGCTGCTAAACATGATGAAGCGCCTCCAGGGTACTGGGGGATACTATGTGGGAGACAGGCCTGAGGACATAGGCGCAGCGCGTGCGGCTGGCCTCATCCCGATCAGCATATCCCGGTATGATGATCACGGAGAAATAAACAGTTTGGACCAGTTGCCGGCATACCTTAAATCTCTGTCGTAACGTATCTTTAGCGTGCTTACTCCGCTTTTTAGGTTATTTGCCTGCCACGCTGTGCTTTTCTTCTGCCTGAGTGGAACTTGTATACGACATGATATTACAGGCCTTTTTTATTTTCCTGCCTTGCGTTTACAATTACAGACCATGATCAGGCCAGACAATATTAGGAAGCGGTTGCTGTCCAATAGTCTCCATGGGCTCCTGCCCGATAGTCTAGTTGCCCCCGACTACGGGGTTTACTCAATTGACAGCATTGCTTGCTTTATTCGGGCCCTCTTCGGAGAGAAGACTGAACGAGGAACTGCCTTGTTGCCGTTTCTTCCACAAAGCCTGCCCCACAGCGTTGTTCTGCTTATTCTTGATGGCTTGGGATATATGCACTTAAATCGCTTGCTTGAAGAGTTTCCAAATATGTTCCTTAATCGGTTGATCGACCAAGGAAAAATGCTTCCGCTTACCTCGGTGTTTCCTTCCACAACCGTTACCGCCCTCACCTCATTCAGCACGGGGGTGACACCACAAGAACACGGGATGCTTGGTTATCGCCTTTACCTTAAGGAGACAGCATCCGTAACTAACATGATCAACTTATCACCTCTGGGCAATGGGTTAAGGGACAGCGCACTCCAGGCGGGCATAGACGAGAAGTCTTTCATTACTCCTAAAACCATTTTCGAGCAGCTGAAGACAGTTGATGTTGAACCGCATGTAGTAATGAAGAAAGCCATTACAGGAAGCGGATTATCTCGCCTTCTATACAATAGCTCCGCAACTATGCACCCAGTAGTAAACTTGTCAGACATGCTTGTAGTAACGCGTCATATCATAAACTATAACCACAACAAGAAGTTTATCAGCCTCTACTGGGCGGACACGGATGCTATAGCTCATGTTCATGGCCCATGGACCGACGCGTTTACGGCAGAGATTCTTTCCGTAGATTCTACGCTAGCGCATGAGTTATCAGGTCGATTAGAAGATACTGTGCTCTTGATCACCGCAGATCACGGCTTTGTCCCTATGGATGACTCAGACTACATTGACATTACGCAATACCCTGAGATATATAACAACCTTGTCATTCCACCAGTTGGAGATACTCGCGCTGCATACCTGTTTGTGAGAGACGGCAAAAAGCGTGAAGTATCCAGCATGATTTCCCAGACATTTTCCGAAGAGATTATTTGCTTGGATGCACAGCAGGCGTTGGATGAAGGCCTGTTTGGAATTGGAGAGGCACTGAGCGAATCTCGTGATCGGATAGGAGACCTGGTGATCGCCTCTTTGGGGCGTAAGTCGCTATACTATCCGTACAAGGACAGCAAGAAACTAAAAGGTATGCACGGCAGCCTTACCCCGGATGAGATGCTTGTGCCACTGATCATAAGCAATCCTTAAGGAGAGTGATGAGATGATTGTAGTTGGAAAGGCAGATTCCGTTCCTGCAGTAGACATCAGTGATGGCCATACGGTGGTTGATGCCAAGAAGAGAGTCCTTATAGGTCCTGACTGTAAAGCGCCCAATTTCATTATGCGCATGTTCACCTTAGGCGAAGGGGGATTCAGCCCCTACCACCAACACCCATGGGAGCACGAAGTGTACGTTATTTCAGGTGAGGGTGTTGTCAAGGGCGAGGGCTTTGAGAAGGCTGTCAGAGCTGGTAATTTCGTGTATGTTCCCCCTAACGAAGAGCATCAGTTTTGCGCTGTGGGAAAAGAGGAGTTCAAGTTTATATGCGTCATTCCCAACGTTGAAGAAGGGTAAAATTGCGCGTTCTGGTGTGCATGAGCGGGGGAGTGGATAGTACCGTAGCAGCTCAACTGCTGATTGACCAAGGTTACGATGTTGAGGGACTTACCTTTTGGCTTTGGTCTTACCCAGGCGCGCCAGATCATAAAACAACAGCCAAGTGCTGCTCGCTTGATGATGCCGCACTGGCCGCAGAGCAGATAGGTATTCCACATCGCACCATCGACGCAAGTGGCTTTTTCTACGACCACGTTGTTCGCGATTACATTGATCGTTACAGTCGGGGAGAAACACCAAATCCATGCGGGTACTGCAACCGATACGTGCGCTTTGGATTAGCCTTGCAGTATGCCCGTGAGCACGGCTTTGATCACATTGCGACCGGGCATCATGTGCGCCTTTTCCGTGATGAAAGAGGAAGCTTTCACCTGCTGTGTGGTTTAGACCCTCACAAGGATCAAACTTACTTTCTGTATGGTTTACAGCAGGATCATCTATCACAGTCGCTATTTCCCGTGGGCGAGCTGACTAAGAAACAGGTCTTTGCGATTGCCCAGCGTAAGGGATTGCATTCAGCTTCCCTTCCTGAGAGCCAAGACCTATGCTTTGCAATTGACGCAAGCACCGACTTTCTATTTCCCGAAGGCGTGATCCGACCTGGCCCCATCGTCAACACCAAAGGCGAGAGGCTTGGCACACATAATGGCTATGTCCACTATACCATAGGACAGCGCCGCAACCTGGGAGTCGCAAGCAGCACACTGCTATATGTTGTTGAAATAGATGCACAAGCTAACACTATTGTTGTTGGAGAAGAAAAGGATCTCTATTGGAATGCTCTAAGTGCAAGTGAGGCAAGTTACACATCAGGGCAACCTCTTCCTGATGGCGTGCAAATCCAGGCCAAAATTCGGTATCGCTCACCAGCTTTTCCTGCAACATACCATCTTATCGAAAACAACTCCTTTTGCCTCAATTTTCGCGACCCACAGCGCGCTGTAACTAAAGGACAAATTGTAGCCCTATACAAAGGCGAAGAGCTGATTGGTGGGGGTGTTATAGAGGGGGCGATAAAAGAACAGCAAATATAGAGTATGATGTTGCGCTAGTTTGCCATTCTCATTATTGGGAAAGCATTGTGACTTTGATAGGGTTCTTGAGCTGTCCTCGAATTTCAGTGTGACAACTGTCGCTGACTAAGTTTGTTTGTGATGGTTAGAAGTTGCGAAGCTCAGTATAATCGTCACTTGGAGGGGTGGGCGAGCGGACTAAACCACCGGTCTTGAAAACCGGCGAGCCGCAAGGCTCCGCGGGTTCGAATCCCGCCCCCTCCGCCAGATGGTCTTCGTTATCGTCGCATGCCTGCCACGTCGGGATGATTTTGCTACGCTACTATCTATCTGTTCTGTTCCAAGCTATTATCTGCAGAATGCCTGTCCATGGCTATGCCAGGTTGAACGGAGCCAATCCTCATCGTAGAATGTGTACAACTGGAGGGGTAGTCAAGAGGTCCAAGACAACGGTTTGCTAAACCGTCGACGGGTTCATAGCTCGTCCGCGGGTTCGAATCCCGCCCCCTCCGCCAATACTGCGCCCGTAGCTCAGCGGATTAGAGCGTCGCACTCCGGATGCGAAGGTCGGAGGTTCGAATCCTCTCGGGCGTAAATACTAGGCGGAGATGTAACTTCGCTAGGACAAAGATCTTTGTCCTTCGTTTTCTAGGTTATGTAGCGAAGCAATATGCTTTCTCGGCCAGAATAGCTTCTAGCTCAACCATCGTGATTAAGAAGCTGCCTTGAATCTCTGTCGTCTTCCCCCAAGGGCTGTAAGAAGCTGGTAGGGTTCCCTTAATTGGAGTACGACTGTATAATCTGGAAATCATGCAATGGAAGTTCACCGTATCAGCTATTATTCTTCTTTGCACAAGCGGCCTATCGATTGTAGTGGCCGCTTTATTATTTCATCGCCGCAGGACCAGGGGTATATCAACACTAGCGCTGGTAATGACCGCAGTTGGCTATTGGTGTCTGGTAGCGGGGCTAGAGAGCGCCGCCTTTCCTCTCTGGGTAAAGGTAGTCTTCTCCAAGCTGGAATATGTTGGCATGCAGAGTGTTGCTGTTCTCTTCTTGGTCTTCGCTTTTCGCCACAGCGGGCGCACTGCCTGGATGTCGTGGAGAAGCATAACAGCTCTCTGCTTTCTTCCTTTAGTCGCAGTTTTACTGGCGGCCACCAACGAATATCATCGACTGGTCTGGAGTGCGTTTAGCCCTGGGCCAGAAGGCTCGAATGCGATCATTTATCACCATGGCATCGGCTTCTTTTTTGTCATTGCTGTGACGTATCTGTATCTCGTTGTTGCATCTGCTGTATTGATCGATTCAGCTATTCGATCACCGACCATCCAACGACGCCAATCTGTAGCATGTCTGATCGCGATGGCCGTGCCCTGGGCTAGCGGAATCCTATACGCCTTAAATATCAACTTAATTCCTGGGCTCAACCTTCCACCGCTGAGCTTCTCCGTAGCAGGGATCATACTTGCGGTAGGAGTAGTCCCTCTTGGGCTGTTTGATCTAGTCCCAGTGGCGCGAGAGCTTCTTATCAAGAGCATGAGTGATGGCATTATTGTTGTTGATGACCAGCACAGAATTGTTGAAGTTAACCCTGCTGCAAAAAACCTTCTGAAACTGCCTCTAGGGACGATTGGTGGCGAAGCTGAGTCTATGCTAAACGGGCTTCCCCAGGTAGCGGCAAGCTTTAATCTCAATCGTGAGGTGCATTTTGATGTTACTATCTCACAAGATCCTCTTTTACACCTCGATATTCGTGTAGCTCCTTTGCAGAGAAACTCCCGTGCGGCTGGCTTCCTGATTGTAATACGGGACATCTCCAAGCGGTATCGGGCCGAGATTTCGCTCCAGAAAGCAAACCAACGCCTTAGGACCCAGGTGAGTCAGATTCAGCACTTGCAAGATGAACTTCGTGATCAAGCAATTCGTGACCCCTTAACAGGCCTTTTTAACCGCCGCCATCTTGATGATATGGTTCCGCGGTTGATTGAGCGAGCATCGAGGAGCTCCAAACCCATTTCTGTTATTCTGCTTGACCTTGATCACTTCAAGGAGGTTAACGATACATACGGGCACCGTGCAGGCGATGCGGTCCTAGAGACACTTGGTAATTTGCTGTTGGAGAACACTCGCGCAGGCGATATTCCTTGCCGTTACGGAGGCGAGGAATTTGTGCTTGTGCTTCCTGAGTCCCCACTCAACGCAGCGGTAGAGCGAACTGAGCAGCTCAGACAGGCATTTAGGAATGCCATAATACCCGGGCTAGGATCTAACAAGCCACCGACCATCTCCGCAGGAATTGCCGTATTTCCCACCCATGGCATGACCCAGGATGAACTTTTTCACGCTGCTGACGTAGCTCTTTACAAAGCAAAGAAAGCGGGTCGTGACTGCGTCCAAACACCGAACTAGAAACCAATCGGGGTCGGTCGACCGGGGTCAGATCTTGAAATAACGCAAATTGAATAGGGGGTCAGATCTTGTAATCACGTATCAATACAGCTAGAATGTTTATATGACTCGTCCCTTGCGCATTGAATACCCAGGCGCCGTATATCACATTACTTCCAGGGGAATAGCTTGGCGCGATATTTTTCTCCATGATGATGACCGCCTAGCGTTCCTTGAATTGCTCGCTAAAGTAACCGATCGCTTCAGCTGGCTTTGTCACGCGTACTGCCTGATGCCCAATCATTATCACCTAGTTGTGGAAACTGCGGATGCAAATCTTGCGTGCGGTATGCGTTACCTGAATAGCGTATACACTCAACTGTTCAACCGAAGGCACAAGACATCAGGCCGTATCTTGCAGGGGCGCTATAAGGCTATCCTGGTTGAAAAGGAAACCCACCTTCTCAGTGTGGCTTGTTATGTCGTTCTCAATCCTGTCCGCGCTAATAAGGTTACTGATTGCTGTAACTGGCCATGGAGCAGCTACAGGGCGACAGCGGGCATTGACCCACCTCCTGCATTCCTCACCACCGACTGTATTTTATCGAAGTTTTCTGTAAGGTCTAGAAAAGTTCACCAAGCTTATCGAAGATTCGTGTTACATAGCCGTGGCGAGGCAATCTGGGAAAACCTTCGAGGGCAAGTCTTCCTCGGGAGTGAAGAATTCATCAGGGAACACGTGCCAGAAGAAAGCCGGTTGTTGGTTGAGGTTCCTCGAGAGCAACGCCTAGTTGCTCGACCACACTTAGAGGCTATCTTCGCATCTCAGAGAGAAGACATAGCAATTGCTGTGGCGCACAATCAACATGGGTATAGGCTTAAAGAGATCGCCGATTACCTTGGTGTGCATTATTCGACGATCAGCCGTAGACTTCACAGACTGGACAGATGAAGCACTAGCTATCGATTATGTCATTACAAGATCTGACCCCGAGGATTCTACCTATCGATTATGTCATTACAAGATCTGACCCCGAGGATTTGACCCCGAGGATTTTCGTGCAACATTTTATCAGCCTCGGGGTATAATAATGCTGATAGGAGGAGATGCAGTTGAGACTTAGAACCCTTTCTTCTTGGCCGGTAGTTGTCATATTTGCACTTCTGTTTTCTGTTGTTGCTTTGGCACTGCCGTCTGATAAGGCTATCGCTCCTAATGAGATAAACCCTAAACTTCAGACGGTGCTGCAGGAATTGGCTCGGGTCGCTAAAGCGCGCCCCATGGATCTCTCCCGGTTAGCCCAAGATAGAGGTATAGATCTGGCTGGTGAAGACAGAATTAAGGTGATTATCAAGCCCCTTTCTGCAAGGGTCTCGAGTATTGATGCGGTAGGTCTAAAAGTATTAGGTGGCATTATTGAAGCGTCGTCTGATAGCCTGATGCGGGTTAATGTGCCAGTTGGTCGCCTGGAAGCAATTGCTGATCGGGTTGACGGAATTTCCTTTATTCGTCTGCCGTATAAACCCAGGCCTCTTGCAGTTACTAGCGAAGG
>CAZKFV010000020.1:0-9175 GCA_964552295.1 uncultured Thermotogae bacterium
TACTACAACTGCAATGAGTGCCAGATAACCTCGGCCATACATGGCTGGGGTTTTCTTGGCTTCGATTAGCGAGTTTTGAACGGCTACTACTTCTAGAGAAACCGGATCAATCTCTAGCTCAAGGCATCCCAAGTACTTCCCAAAGGAGCCCGCTTGAACAATAATTGTCTTGCCTTGCCTTACCGGTTTAGGTGTGATTTCGTGCGAGTGCCCCGTAAGAAACACATCAATTTCAGAAATCTCTCCAGCAATTTGAGCCGCTTGGGTTACCGACAAGTGCCCTAAAACTACCACCAAGTCAGCCATGTTATAGGTTTCATCCAAAACGCCTTGAATTGCACGGACAGGGTCAATATACCTGAGCCAAGGATAATCAGGATAACAAAGAAGCTCCGAGGTAATCACGCCGATCACAAGAACCCGCAAGCCCCCAACGGGAATCATCGTGTAAGGAACAAATGGAGTCTGACCCGCATCAAGGCAGGTCAAATTTGCGCAGAGAAGAGGAAAATTGGAAGCAGAGGCCAGTTCAGCCAATGTATCCGGCCCGTAATATAAGTCATGATTCCCAATTGCCATGGCATCATACTTAACGCCATTCATCCAGTTTACCATCTTGCCAGATCCCCATACGGCATAGATTGGAATACGGAAGTCATGCCAGGTATCCCCGCAATCAAACAACAAGACTGTATCTCGCCTTGATCTCTCTTGTTGGATAAGTTCCCCTAGATAATCTAACGATTCAAGCCTATTGTGAATATCATTTGTGTAGAGAATAGTCAACGATGTGGCAGATGCCACCACGCTGAGGAAAAAGGCTGTCAACAAAGCAAGCACAGCTTGCAGAAGACGCTTTTCGTAACTTGACATCTTGTGCACTGCGATCATATTACCAGCACGGGATTCTTGCACCAAGGCAGAAAATCCGGTACCTGTATACCTGGTCATAAGG
This sequence comes from uncultured Thermotogae bacterium, assembly GCA_964552295.1. Classification (GTDB taxonomy): domain Bacteria; phylum Bipolaricaulota; class Bipolaricaulia; order UBA7950; family UBA9294; genus M55B144. Next base: position 956 of record CAZKFV010000020.1, read on the forward strand.
TTCCCCCTAGACAGGCCCTCCACTGTCCTTTGCAATTGTAAATAGAAAACCCCCATGTTCCCTGATGAGGAAAGATGCGCACAGCTGTGAAAGGCAAGATGTCCGCTTGGAACTGCACGCCAAAGACAAGACTATAAAACTGATTGGGTGAAACGCTAATGGACACCCATCGCTTGTCCCCAGAACTAAAATCCCTTCCCAGGTCTATTTGAATCGGTCCAAGGAAAAGAGCCGACAAGAATGTAAAGCAATTTCTGGACAGATCGACAGACATACTTAGCGGACCCAGGCGGTCAACCAGCAAGGCACGGGCACGAAGTGAAAAGAATTCAGGAAAACCCACATCCATCCAGATATCAAGGCGACTGTTGATCGCTCGGCCTATCTGAAGTGAAGGCCCCTTAGCAAATGAGAGATCGAATCTATAAGCAGTAAGACCGCCTTCTCCTATGCTATCCGCTATTCGAAGATCGAGCAACAGCTGATGTGAGTATGCATAGCCGACAAGGGACGCCACAACAATAACAGCAATAGTCAATGCCCACTTCATGAGAAACCTAATCTACCAGAAAGCGGGCCAACGGACAACACTCACTGATACAAGAAAACCGTGCCTTCATTTCCTAACACCACCTAATTACAAGCAGGCTTAATTTAAGCCAGCTTAATTTCAGCAAGCTTACTTTGTGGCTTTGTTTCCACTGATAAGCCGTAAGATCTCCCCTAGGTTCACACCGTCAAGTGAGCAAAGCACAAGATCAGCATGGTCAAAGCAAAGACCTCTGGTCATCTCATTTGGTACCGCAATACAAAACATACCGGCTGCCTTGGCTGAACTCACTCCATGTGGAGAGTCCTCAAGGGCGAAAGCTTCATCGGGATCAATACCCCAGGTGGAGAGCAAAGACAGGTATAGATCAGGAGCGGGCTTAGTTTGAACTACATCATCTGAACAACGCACTGTGCGAAAGAAGTCGCTAAGGCCAAGTCGTGTCAAGTGCTTAATAACCCATGACCTCTCGGAGCTGGAGGCAATTCCAACCAGCAAACCGTGCTCGCAAGCCTGTTGAACCATGCTGACGACTCCAGGAAGAGCTGCCTGAGCCTCAATTAATTTTGCTTCCTGCTCATGGTGATCCTTTCTGATGACATCGCAATCAATAGGCGACCTCGACAAACCTTCTAAGATTGTACAAGGATCAAAGGCATCCGGTGAACGGCCAATGTAATCCACCCAATCGTCAAGCGTCAATTTGTGTCCATATAGTTCGAACACGTCCTTCCACGCACGGAATACCGGAAGCTCTGTGTCTAGTATCAAGCCATCAAAATCAAAAGCTACCGCTTTTATCATAGACCGTCCTCTTGCCTAACTGCGTCATCTTGCAGTTACTATGATAACACACCAACATCATATTTGCTGCGGACTTGCAACCAATGCTGTACATGGTGTACTTTAACTGCGTCATGAAAAGTCGCATTATTCTTGCAACTGTTTTGATCCTTCTTAGCGTTGCTCTTTCCTTGTTCGCCGATGCGAAAATATTTCACGCCACTCTGGATGGACCAATAAGCCCCGCAAGCAAGGAGTTCATAATCCGAGCCATCGAGAAGTCTGAAGGTGAAGGGGCATCACTTCTAGTTATCAAGCTCAACACTCCTGGCGGCTTAAGCGAGTCGATGCGTGACATTGTGATGGCAGAGCTGTCGTCCAGCGTGCCCATTGCTGTCTTTGTCGCCCCAGCCGGAGCTCGTGCCGCTTCAGCGGGTGCACTAGTGACTCTAGCGGCAGATATAGCCGCTATGGCCCCAGGAACAAACATCGGAGCAGCGCATCCTGTAGCCCTTATTCCAAGCGATACCGGTGACGATGAGACAATGAAGCAAAAGGCAGTTAACGACGCTGTTGCATTTGCCAAATCGGTCGCAGAGGAACGAGGTCGCAACGTTGAGTGGGCAGAGAGAGCGATACGAGAGTCAAGCTCGCTAACAGCTAGGGAAGCGCTCGACCAAGGAGTGATCGATCTTCTTAGTGATGATCTCTCCAGCTTGCTCAAACAGCTCGATGGCTATGTTCTCCCAAGCGGGAAGATTATTTACACGGTAGGTATTCCCCTGGAAGAGATCCAGACAACACTACGGGAACGCCTCCTAGGATATCTGACAGACCCAAATATAGTCTACATACTTTTCATTCTAGGCCTAGCCGGATTGGTTTATGAGTTCTTCCAGCCGGGCATAGGCTTTGGCCTTGCTACAGGCGGTATCTGCCTTGTTCTAGCTTTTCTGGGGTTGCAAATGCTACCGGTGAATATCGTGGGCGTGTTGCTAATTGTGTTTGGTATTGCCTTGATGGTATTGGACGTGTTCACGCCTACAGACGGAATCCTGACAGCAGGAGGGATAGTAGCACTCTTGATAGGATCACTGACCCTGTTTGATATTCAGGACAAGACGGTAGGTCTTTCGTTGGTGACAGTATTTCTGGTGGTGGGTGTAGCCTCTGCCCTATCTGTGTTCGTAATATCTAAGGCGTTGCTCATCCAGCGCAAGGCCCCAGTAACTGGGATGAACCTTATAATCGGCATGCGGGGCGTAGCTAAAAGCGTTATAAACCCATACGGCAAAGTTTTCGTAAACGGCGAATACTGGAGTGCCCGCTCCCTAGAAGGGAGAATCGGGCTTGGAGAAGAGGTAGAAGTTATGGAAATGGAGAGTCGCACCCTTCTTGTGCGCCGATCTCAGCCCACATCGACTGATCAACCCAATCAAGAAGACGCGAGATGAAACAGCTCGCCATCGTCACCGCAGCGGTCGTTGTGATCGCTATCTTAATCGGGATACTCATCACCGTCATTCACCTGTCCATGGACGGAATCACCGTGACTGTAACAGGTAATGTTGGCTTGGAGAACCCAACCGGAGGTATAGATCTTTCCATGTCAGCCCCGGTAAACCTTGTGGCGACTGGGCAAGATGGCGCAGCTATCCCCGCCGATCTGGCTATTTTTCGTTGCCCTAAGTGCGGAGGAACAATGCTTCCTGTGCACTTTAATGTAATAAATGGGGAAATAACCTGGAAATGCACAACATGTGGGTATACAATTGATAATGAAGATACTTAAAGCCCTTAACTCGTCCGCTCATCCGGGGTTATGCCCTTTGCTCCAGAGCCTCTGGAAGAAGGCTTCGTACGGGCCTGCAACTTTCGGTAACTCGATGAAAGCGATGTCGGTTTCGTTGTTTTTTGCTAGCGAATAGTAGTTCCAGTTGGTTGAGCCGATCAAAACCGTTCGCTCATCGATGACCACCAGTTTGGCATGAGTGGTCATCGTAGGATCGTCCATACGAACACTGACCCCGTGGTCAGACAAATAACGTGCGGCCTGCAAATTTGCCTGTGCATCCGATTTGTAGAATGCGCAGTCATCCAATAAGACCCTAACGTCCAGCCCACGTGAGGATGCCCTGATCAACGCATCTAGAATGTCGTTAGTAACACTATCTTGATACTGGGGGTAATAGGAGATTCTATACATAACCACGTGAATGGACTCTCTTGCCCGTGCAATGCCTCCAAGCAGAACAGACGGGTAGTTCTCCGTATCTTCCGTCTCAGGCATAGGAACGATCAACGGCTCATCATACGAAATACCATCTACGGAGAGCTTCACAGCGCCAGCAAACAAGGTGCCATTCCATAAGCGGTCAAAGTAGCCTGCAAACACTTCTCCCACTGTTCTATCCCGGATCAACACGTCCGCCTGCTCGTGTTGGTAGAAGGAGCGCTGGTTCCAATTAGAGGAGCCAAGGATAACTACCATGCGATCAATAATAACGAGCTTAGCATGCGAGGTCACAGAGGGATCGTCAAAGCGCGCATCAATACCAAGCGAGTCCAAGTATTCTATCGTTGGCCTGTTCTTGTCAGTGATTGATTGCGCCCAATCACTCTCATCCAGCAAAACACGAACGGTGACACCTCTATTATAAGCATCAATTACTCCATCCCAGAGCTTAATCCCATCGAGTTCGCCGTTGGAAAGAAGGATGTCAATCGATTGATCTGCAGAGCCAAAAGAATGCTCTAAGCACTCACAGTAAGCGCAAGATCCAGCTGTACCGACAAGCGGCAAAACGGTAGTTTGCGCACTGACTACGAGCGAAAATATCCACGCAAGGGCTATTGCAAGTACAGTGACCCAAGTGGTTCTCTTACGTTGTATTGTCATTAGCATCTGCGCTAGAATTCTACTCGGAGGAATGTTAAATGGTCAAGAAATTAACCACAGATCAATTACGTCGCGTTTGCGACCCACAAGTTTTTAGTTTTGGCACGACTGCAGAGGTTGATCCTTTGGATCGTATCATTGGACAGGACCGGGCAATTGAAGCGTTAAAGCTCGGCTTGGGTATAAAGGACCGCAAGAATCGCTACAATATTTACGTTGCGGGCGGGACAGGAACCGGCAAGATGTCGGCCGTAGAATACTTCCTCAGCCACGCCAGCAAGAACGAACCAACACCACCGGATCTCTGCTACGTACACAACTTCGATAATCCGTATAGCCCTAAGTGCCTGGAACTTACCGCAGGAATGGGAGTACAGCTGCGAGACGATATGGATCACCTGATTAGCCGCCTCAAGGGAGAGATTCCTAAGGTTTTTGAATCGGACGATTTCAAGGCCGGCAGCAAGCGTATCAATGAGCGTTTCACTGAAAGGCGTTCTACTCTCTCGGACCAAATGGAGACAAGAGCGCGCGAGCTGGGATTTGCCATCCAGCGTACCCCGATAGGGATAAACACCCTGCCCTTGCAGGAAAAAGGAGAGCCTCTTAGCCAAGAAGAATACGCCGCCCTTTCTGAGGAAGAGCGTGCCAAGATACGTGAAAGGCAGGGAAAGCTTCAGTCTATAATCCAGGATCATCTGCAAGAGATTGCGCGGATTGAAGAGGAACGTGAAGAGCAGATCAAGAAGTTAGCGAAAGACGCGGTATTGTTTAACATCGAGCCGCGCTTCAATCAGCTCAAGCAACGCTATGGCTCACTGGATCGGGTAGTCGAGTTTCTAGATGCCGCAAAGCGAGACATAGTGGAAAACCTAGAACATTTCAGGAACGGAGGAAAGGAAGCTAGTAAGACAGTCATCCCTTTACCGGTAGCTCACACAGATCCATTCAAGCGTTACCAGCTTAACGTACTTGTAGACAACTCAAAGATTGAAGGTGCACCGGTGATCGTGGAACAAAACGCCACCTACACCAATCTGTTCGGCTCAATTGAGCGCCGCGTTCAGATGGGAGTAGCCACTACAGATTTTACTATGATCAAGCCTGGATCTCTCCATCGAGCAAACGGTGGTTATCTTGTCCTGAACGCAAATAACCTTTTTCGTGTCGGCCTTTCCTGGGATGCGCTAAAGATAGCAATCAAGCGAAGGGAGATTAGGATTGAGGATCCGCTTCAAATGCTCGGTTACGCCACTAATGAAGGGCTAAAGCCTGAACCAGTACCGTTCCGGATGAAGGTCGTAATCATAGGCAATGCCCAGATCTATGAATTACTCCACTACTACGATGAGGATTTTCCAAAGCTCTTCTCAGTAAAGAGTGAGTTTGACACGGAGATGGATCGCACCCCGGAGCACGAGCAAGAGATAGCAAGGTTTCTGCGTGCTCGGTGTGACGAGGAACCAGCCATGGTTCCCTTCGATTCCACCGGCGTGGCCAAGGTAGTAGAGTATTCCTCTGAATTGGCAGGGGACCAGAAGAAGCTATCTTGCCAGTTTGGGAACCTTATTTCGATTGTAAAGGAAGCATCCTACTGGGCACGTCAGGAGAACTCTGACCATGTCGCAGCCAAGCATGTGCTAATGGCTCTAAGTAAAAGGGATAACCGCCTAAATCTTCTCGAAGACAAGATTCAGGAGATGATGGCTCGTGGCCAACTTCTGGTGGATACACAAGGAGTCAAAACTGGCCAGGTGAACGGCCTTGCAGTTCTACAGTTAGGTGATTACATGTTTGGAAAGCCATCAAGAATCACAGCAACCGTGCATACTGGGAAGGGCGGCATCGTTGATATAGAAAGAGAAGCTGAGCTGGGTGGACACGCTCACACGAAGGGCATAATGATCCTGAAAGGCTTCCTTGGGGAGAAGTTCGCCAGCAAGAAACCACTTAGTATTTCAGCTAGCATCGCCTTCGAACAGATTTACTCCATGATAGATGGCGACAGTGCCTCCAGCACAGAACTGTATGCTCTGCTTTCCAGTCTTTCAGATTTGCCTATTGAACAAGGGCTAGCAATCACAGGATCAGTCAATCAGAAGGGGGAGATACAACCAATAGGCGGCGTAAACGAAAAAATTGAGGGTTTCTTCAAGATTTGTAAGACCAAGGGGCTAACTGGCAAACAGGGAGTCATCATCCCTCAAAAGAACGTCGATAATCTGATGCTTTCTGAAGACATAGTAGAAGCTGTTCATCAACATAAATTCCACATCTATCCAGTAGAGACCGTTGAACAAGGAATCGAGATTCTTACAGGTGTGCCTGCAGGAGAGAAACAGGATGACGGATCATTTCCTGAAGGAACTGTCTTTGGCCGTGTAGCAACACGGCTGGAAGAGATTCGCCAGACACTGAAGGAAGAAGAGAGCGAGGCAGAGAAGGAAAGCGCTACAGACAGCAATCCGACCACGCCCAATGATGACAGTACCGCGCCATAGGCGCTTGGAGCAGAAGCTATTTTGAAGGTTCCTCACGCGAATGTATGCATGGTATGGGGTAGAGGCAAGTGGGCCATGCAGTGGTAGAGATTACGGATGTAGTTGTTTGGAGTACGGAATCCGTAGGCCTTGTGGCTGATCACTTTTGCCTTGTTGTTGAGCCCCTCCACAGTACCGTTGCTGATTGGCAGGTTGAAGTAGTTCAGTAGGTCTGTCTGGTGGCGGCGGAGCATCCACGCAAAGTCACGCATCGGTTGCAGGCGGGAATGGGTTGCCCACCAGAACCACTTGTCGAGATAGCACTTGGCCGATCCAGGACGAATGTATTCCCAGAACTGGCGGAAGGCCTCTTTGAGCAGGTAGGCACGGTTAATCTTCAGGTTTAGCTGCTCTAGCTCTCCTAGTCGCTCCTGTTGCTTGTCAGTGAGGTTCCACGGGTTCTTCAGCCAAATATAACGTGTCTTTCTCATCAGCTGCTTGTGGGATTGACCCTTTTCCCGAATCTCGTCCCGACGGACCTGGTCCACTGCTTTGGTGAGGTGCTGCACAATGTGGAACTTGTCGAACACCAGGATCGCGTTAGGCGCTCTTGTCTTGACAACATCGGTGTAAGGCTGCCACATGTCACAGCACACACCTTCTAGCCTTTTCGTGCGTTCTTTGCCAAACCAGTCAAAGAACTCTGCCAGCGTCTTCTTCGCACGGCCCTCACCGCTCCACAGCAAGCTCCGGCTGTTGAGGTCGTAGACATTGGTGACATACACGTGCCCTCGTTTGCGAGAGATCTCGTCGATACCGATGTGGGTTACTTGCGAAAGTTCACGATGAGCCAGCCCATATACCACAGCCTCGTCAACTGCCTTGGCCACTGTGCTCCACGAACAGTGGAACAGAGCCGCCACTTGTTTCCAGGTCAGGATCCTCGCCCAGGTGGCCAGCGTGACCATCAACGCACGGGTGAACTGTTGCTTGCCTGCTACCCAGGGAAGAAGTTCAACATGGACACCGTCGCAGTGGTCACACGTCACTCGACGTGGCGCATACACCAGATGCACATCGATTCCCCACAACGGAACATGCCGGAATCGACGAACCCGGCGAGTATCACGGTAGCGCGCCCGACCTCCACACCTTCCACAGCGCGGCGCATATCGCTTGTCTAATGTCAGTTTCGCCTCCAATCCATCCCTCGTTTCCTGCACCGTTGCCACACGAAATCCTTGCAATTCCACCGTCTCTTTGATCAAACTCTCTACAAGCATGGGTCTCCTCTCAGATACTTTGGTTTGTCTTACACTTCTAAGTACCTGATGAGACCTATGCTTTCAACTATTTAGCCTCTCTATTCCTGCACCGATTCGCGAGAGGAACCTCTTTATTATTGGTAATAGTAATTGGAGCTGGCGCGGCATTCGCTCAGGTTTCGGGCCGTTTTGGGTTGGATCTTGTTGCTCGGCGGATACCTACGACATTAACTAGCGAGATAC
>CAZKFV010000021.1:0-54772 GCA_964552295.1 uncultured Thermotogae bacterium
TCTACACCATAGATGTTGTTGAGCAAAATCCGCTTCTTCTCGGAGGTGGTTAGACGCCAGTCTCCTCCAGGTCCATGGTAGATCTTTGGTTTGCTTCCCTTAGCGTGCTTTTCAGGATCATGCTTCTGATACCACTGCAGGTGCCAATCGAGCAAAGTCTGATAAGCGCCAAGAAGGAACGATCCCGATCCGCAGGCAGGATCAAGTATCCTGAGTTTGGATACCTTCGTCGGGGTCTTTAGTTTCAAGAGCTTCCCAACAGTGTGCTCGACGATGTAATCAACAATATAGGTGGGTGTGTAGTAAACACCCCCCGCCTTCTTCACCTCGGGCTTATCCTCCACCTTGGCAAAGTGAGCCGGAGTCAGGCGGATAACCTTGCCCAGGAATTGTTCGTAGATGTGACCCAGGATATCAGCGGGTAATACGGAGAACTCATACGGGCTCTCCGGATAGTAAAGATCGTTAAGGATGCCTTTAAGCACCTTGTCGTCTATCTTCAGATTGAGGCTAAGCTCGTCGGGGGAATCACTGCGATTCTTCTCTTTTTGAAAATGGAACAGGCCGGAATTGTACCGCTCATCGGCCCGGCGGAAGATCTGACATAATCGTTGGTAGACATTCGCCCCGTTTTCCAGGCTCCTCAATTGCTCGTACTTCCCAATGCCTCGATCCTCGCAGATGCGCAAAAAGATTAAGCGGTCGATTGTTCTTTGTACGGCATAGTTTAGCTCTCTTGTAGAAAGATCGGTATTGCGCAGGGCTATGTTTCTGGCCAGGATATCACGCCAATTTTCAATCTCCTTTAAGAAAGCGTCGTCAACCTCGGCTGTACCACGCTTTTTCTTCTTGGACTGCGCATATTTGTCAAATGAGCCTTTCCTGATCGCCTCGGGGGAGAAGATGGATGAGATCTCCTCCCATTTATCCGGATACTCGTTGTAGGTAATGTACATCACACGGGCAACGGATGCCTTGTCGTTCTTGTTTGGCTTGATGCGGCAGTCGTAGACTGCAAGCTCCTCAAAGTCGGTAAGTATGGAAAGGGAAAGCTTCGCCGACCACGCGTAGCGACGCAATTGATACGCCGCTTCGGTGTCCTCCTTGATGTTCACTCCTGGACGCTTTGCTTCCACGAAGAACTTGCGCGTTCCCCCAATGCGAAAGGCATAATCGGGTGCTCTTGTCGCCCCGCCAACCTTTATGGCATCCTCGTGTACTACGTCCTTGTAGCCTTCAGCGTAGTTGGCTTCGTTATCTATATCCCAGCCCAATGCCTTGAAGAATGGATCGATCAGCTCACGGCGGACTTGCGTCTCGTTGTAGGCAGTAGACATGTATGCATGGCAGTTCTCAGTGAACCTCTCAATTAAGTCAATGATCTTCTGCGGTGCTGGCATTCAACACTCCTCTTCAACTTCTACACCATCATAGCTAATACCTTATAAGCTCACAAGATGTCGTTTTCCCCTGGTCTGATTGGTTAGTTCAAGACGCTTATGCATGAGGTGAGCGGGTTTCCAAAGACGTTAAAGGGTGATCAGTGATGAGTGATGAAAGGCTTACTGCGGGTTCAGGTCGTGCAATTTTGCATTGGAAGCGCAAAATTGTAACGTTCTGCTTGAGGACACGAATATTCTTCTTTTCACTTCTCCTTTAGAAGTGCTTTACGAGTCAGGTTAAGCAATGGCTCGATTTCCTCTTGTTGCAGAATCTCTCGTCGCAAGTGTGCTGGGCATCCAGCTTTCCGTAGATACTTGGCCAGATGGCCACGGAAGCGATGGCATGCCGCCTGTTCTGGATAGGGACGAGGGCGCTTTCGTTTGTTGTTAAATTCTGACATTAAACCATAAAGGCCGCGCAGGTGTTGTTCTATGACATCAAGGTATTCCTCTGTTATTGGACCTTGATAGTCCTTGCCCGTGAGTCTTGAAGACAGTTCTTTAAAGATCCAAGGGTTGCCAATTGCTGCCTTTCCTATCATTACTCCATCAACCCCTGTCTTTCTAAGCATATCTATGGCCGCTTGGAGGCTATCGATGCCTCCGTTTCCAATAACGGGAATCGATAACTGATCCTTAGTTCTAAAAAGCGCTTCTAGATCTACTGGACCTCGATGGCCTTGAGTAGCCAGGCGTGCATGCAAGAACAACGCGCTTGCCCCCGCCTCTTCCACTGCCTGCGCCACTTCCATGATATTGGCAAGGTCTGCAGAAATCCCGATTCTTGTTTTCACCGTTACTGGTAAGGATACGGCTTCTACCACCGCGCGCACGATGTTGTACAGTAGTTCTGGATCACGCATCAAAGCCACCCCAGCCCCCTTACGAACGATTTTGGGAACCGGACACCCGGCGTTGATATCTATCAAGTCAAAACGCTTGAGCCTTTCAACTGCCATAGCGGCGCGCGCCATCACGTCGGGATGGGAACCATAGATGTGTGCCGCTATCGGTTGTTCATCTGGACCAGTGAAAAGCAGGTTGTAGGTTCGGGTATTTCTTCTAACTATTCCTTCAGCGGAGACAAGCTCTGTAAACACCAGGCGACAGTTGTGCTTCAGGCATAGGCCACGAAAGGTAGAGTCGGTGTATCCCGCCATTGGGGCAAGTATGACCGGTGTTGGTAATTTGACAGGGCCAATCTCCAGGGGCGAGATCACACTAGTGGCTTCATACAATGGCTATACCCTATTGTTAAGCGTTATTTATCTGTAAGAGAACAGAAATAAGCGTCAAGATCTACATTGCCACCGCTTAGGATCACTCCAATACGCTCGCCATGTCCGCCCACCGTGCCGTTTAGCAGCGGGGCAACTGCTACCGCGCTTGATGGCTCGATAACAAGCTTCATCCTCTCCCATACGTAGCGCATGGCCTGCACGATCTCTTCCTCTGAAACAAGCACAATAGAATCCACTAATTGTTTTATGATCTCGAAATTTGTCTTACCAAGGGGAGTCCGCAATCCATCGGCGATTGTTCTAGGAGTAAAATCGGTGATCCTCTCATCTGCTGCAAGCGACCTGTAGGCATCATCTGCTCCAGCCGGTTCGCAGCCAATCACTTGCGCCTTGTCAAGAAGATGCTTTGCGGCAATCGCCGTTCCAGCAATGAGACCTCCACCTCCAACCGGAGCAAGCAGAATATCAAAAGGACCGTTTTCTTCTATAAGCTCCACTGCTGCTGTAGCCTGCCCAGCAATGACGTTCAGGTCGTTGTGAGAATCCACAAATACAGCGGATGTCTCTTCTATCACTTCACGTGTCTTCTCCTGCCTGCCTAGTTGGGTGGGCACACAAGGGATTACCACGCCTCCATAGCCGATGACCGCCTTCTTTTTCACTTCCGGTGAATTGTCCGGCATAACGATCAGGGCCTTCAGGCCGACCATCTTGGCCGCCAGGGCTAAGGCCTGGCCATGATTGCCACTAGAGTTAGTCACAATATCGCTTGGGGTTTGGTTTTCGAGAAGGGCAGACAGGGCATTGTAAGCACCACGGAACTTGAAAGATCCAGCAAGCTGGAAGTTTTCCGCCTTAAGGGCTACTTTGTTGTTAGTAGCTTCATCTAGGGAAGATGAGGTAAAAACGGGCGTTACGTGAGAGATGCCCTTTAGGCGCTTCTTGGCATTTTCTACTTCTTTCCACAAGTAATCGATCATGAGTGTTCCCTAAAAACAGTCTTGCGGTAGTGCAAAAGCTCCGCTATTGATTCCTGAATATCACTCAATGCTCTATGTTTTGATGTCTTGCTGTTTCCAACTCCGGCTAGGGCGTGTGGACACCAGCGCCTTACAAGCTCTTTTATAGTGCTTACATCCACATTGCGATAGCTTAAGAATGCATCCAGGCGCGGCATGTAGCGGATGATGAATCTGCGATCAAAGCAGATGGAGTTACCGCACAATGGACACTCTCGCTGCGGGCAGTACTGGGAGGCAAACGAGAGCAGCTCGCTTTCTGCCTGCTCAAGCGTCACCGATGATTTACGAACTTCATCCAGCAGCCCAGATGAACGATGCTGCTTCTTGCACCAGTCGTCAAGCTTATCCAACACATCATCGGGCTGATAAATGACGAGCTCCGGTCCTTCGGCGATAACGTTTAAGTCCTTATCTGTAATTATCATCGCCACTTCTAGAATTACTTTGGTGTCAACATCTACACCGCTGGTCTCCAAGTCTAGCCATACCAGGTTCTGTCGATCTTTGTTCACTTTATATCGATCCCCTTTCTGTTCACACTAGGATACCACGTAAGCTGTGTACTTCCAAGGGAGTTACCGCCCTTGTCCTGCTTTGTCTTGTTGGTCGCCAACGTGTAGACTTCCACCATGCCTGTTCAGATAACTATGCTATCCAAAACTGATGTGGATCAATATTTAGACCTTTTGCGCCTTGGTTTCGGTGATGAACTAGGGCTTCGTGGGACAAACATATTTAGCTTAGGCACTACTGCACGGGTAATGCTTTCCATGGGAGGGCTCCCCATGCGAGTGATAAAGGCAATCAGCGGCTCTAGTCTGTTTGTCCTAGTGGCAAAGGACGGCGATCGCGTGGTGGGAATCCTTACAGTCCTTGAGGGTAGAATTCCTGCGTTGATCGGTGTGTATGTTATTAGGCAGTATCGCGCACAAAAAATAGCGTTTGACCTAGTGGAAGAAGCCCTCCGCCTTCTAAGAGAGCACGGTTACTCAAAGGCTTGTGTTTGCGTTATCCACGATGCTGGAAAGCTCCTTGCGCAGCGGGCTGGCTTTGCTGTATATGATCACACCGATCTGTACGAGCATAGCCGGCCCACAGGAATTTCCACCCCTCAGGGCTTATCAGTAAGAACTGCGCGAAAGCTGGATCTGCCGAGACATCCGTTTGACCTTGGACCGTTGAACTTGTTCACTGGAGTGCGGGTTAACAGAATGGTTGTGGATTCTGAAGACCATGAGACCGTTGCCGCAACGCTAATCGCACTTCCTAAACAGAGTGTGGGAGAGATCCAGCCTAAGTTACTTGTACCAGGCAGTGAGGACACATTCTGCGCATTGCTAAGTGCTGCGGAGAAATGGTTTTCGCATCTTGGAAGAACTGTGATTAGCGTATCGCTGCGTGATAATGAGCGCAGTTTAGCTGGTATGTTAGAAGAAAACGGCTTTGTTAAGAGACAATCGTGGGTAAATCTAGAGCGTGATCTATAAAAGCGGAGCGGGCTGCAAGCCAATCAGCTTACAGCCAGCTCCACTGTATTATTCTTATTACTTGCGTACACCCAATGGCAGCACGGTTTTGCCATGTACCGTATTGATTAATGTGGCTGCGGAAGCATACCAGGCAATCAGGGCACACAAGACCCCTTCGTAACCGGCAATGGTGTGCACAACAGGAACGAATTCACCAATTGCTAGTAAGAAGAAAAGGATGGTCAAAGTAATGAACACCCAGGTTATGGCCTTGGGCAGTTTCAGGGAGGCAATGGTTGCGTAAAATGTGAATATACCCCACGCTATCAGCACCACTGCGATTCCTGCTGGTGATACATCCACAAATGCCTGTATTCCAGCAAGCCTCAGGAAGAAGAAAAGCGCTAGCCCCATCCAGAAAGCTCCAAACGAGCTGAAGCAGGTAGCGCCAAAGATGTCCCCCCGGCGCACGTCCCACATTCCAGCCATGAATTGTGCCAGCCCTCCGTAGAGCATAGCTACAGGCATGACAATGCCAATTGTTGCTGCATCAACCCACCCAGCATTGACGATGTTCAAAATGAAGGTTGATAGCGCAAATCCCCCCAAACCGAGAGCACCAACATTTGCCAGTGCAGGCTTTTCCATTTCGCTCATTTGTTCCTCCCTAATCTTTGTAAGAAACCATCTCTTTAAGATGCTCCACGCTTTCGGGGTTCTGCAGCGTTGTCAAGTCGCCTACAGGATCATTACGCACTAACGCCTTTAACACGCGGCGCATGATCTTTCCAGAACGCGTCTTTGGTACATCACTGACAAAGATGATCTCTTCAGGTCTTCCAGTTGGACCGATCACCTTGGTTACTGTGGCAAGCAATTCCTTGCGGATTTCATCAGAACGATCAACACCCGCTTTAAGCAGTACAAACGCCACTGGCACCTCACCCTTAAGGTCGCTTGGCCTTGATACAACTGCCACCTCGCTTACCTTATCGTTCTGGGCTAGAGCGCTCTCGACTTCGGCTGTAGCCAGGCGATGCCCGGCAACGTTCATTACGTCGTCCACGCGCCCGGTAATACGGATGTTTCCCATCTCGTCCTTGCGCGCTCCGTCGCTGGTGAAATATCGCTCATCGCCATACTCAGTGTAATACTGCGCCTTGAACCGCTCCATATCACCGTAGATCCCTCTTGTCAGTGCCGGCGGGAACGGGTTGAAGATAGAAAGGTAGCCGCCCTGCCCAGGTTCGAGAACATCACCACCAGCATCTAGGATATCTCCAATAACGCCGGGGAATGGCCTACCAGCAACAGTGGGAATGAACGGCCCAATTCCAGGAAGGCTGTTAACCATATTTGCGCCGGTCTCGGTTTGCCACCAGGTATCTACAATTGGACATCGCCCGCCACCTATCTTGTCAAAGTACCAGAGCCAAGCATCTACATTGATCGGCTCACCAACTGTACCCAGCAAGCGAAGCGATGATAGGTCGTACTTCGCCGGCCATTCGTCGCCCCATTTCAGGAACATGCGAATCGCGGTCGGCGCGGTGTAAAGCTGGGTAATCTTGTGCTTTTCTATAATCGCCCACATACGACCGTAATCAGGAGCATCCGGAGATCCTTCGTACATAACACTGGTAACACCGTTCATTAAAGGCGCATAGTTAATGTAAGTGTGGCCAGTAATCCATCCAACGTCGGCCGTGCACCAGTATATATCTCCTGGATGTAGATCGAAGTTCCACTTAGCGGTGATATAGGATTGGACAGCATAGCCACCCGTTGTGTGCATGATCCCTTTTGGTTGTCCTGTAGTACCGGATGTGTAAAGAAGGAATGCCAAGTCCTCGGAGTCCATTTCTTCTGCTGGGCAATCCTCTGAGGCATTCTCCATTACCTCGTGGTACCATAGGTCTCGGCCTTCCTTCATGGAAGCACTTCCATCAAGCCGCTTGACAACAATCATCTTCTCTACGGGTGTCCCTTCAACTCCAGCATCAGCATTATTCTTGAGATTGATCGCCTTGCCTCTACGGTGGTAGCCATCGGCTGTAATGAGAACCTTGGCCCCAGCATCTACCATGCGATCCCGCAGCGAATCGGGTGAAAAAGCTGAGAACACCACGCTATGCGGTGCACCTATGCGCGCGCACGCCTGCATGGCAATGACTGCTTCAGGAATCATCGGCAAGTAAATTCCCACGCGGTCGCCCTTCTTTACGCCCAAGCCCTTGAGAGCGTTCGCAAATTTACTCACCAAACGATGCAGCTCTTTATAGCTTAGCTTAACAGACGGTTCCTGTATCGGTTCCGGTTCCCAAATCAGAGCAATCTTATCGCCGTTTCCCTTCTCGATCTGGTAATCCAATGAGTTGTAGGAAAGATTAGTCTTTCCGCCAACAAACCATTTATAAGCTTGGGGCGCAAACTCGTATGCCTTGTCCCACCGTTTGAACCAGTGCAGCTCTTCAGCATGCTTGCTCCAAAAAGCAATGGGATCGCTCGTTGCTTCAGCATAAACTGACTCATCAGACACCCACGCCCGTTCCTTCATGGCCGCGTTTGGCCAGAAGACATTCTCCTGCTTTGGATCTTTCTCGACCCATCTTGTCGAATTCGACACGATTTGACCACACTCCTATAAGTTGATAATCCTGCGCAATACTAGCCAACTGCGCCCCACGCGCAAAGCGCCCACCACAAAGCTTGTCAGGAATCAATTATATCTACTGGATTTGTAAATAGATACTTCTTTCCCATATTTCCTAAGGAATATGAGAAATATAAACTTGAAACCTGACTCGACTCTCACTTTAGTTTAACCGACTTGTCCTGTCAACTTCTACCTCTAACGAGCTAGGACGTATTTTCGACAGCCAAACAACAAAACATCTTGTCCTTAGAGTGATCTAGCTGTCCATAGATATCTTCAGTTACCAGGCACATTTACCACCCGTCTAAAGAACCTGTCTGTCGAAGCAATTGAGCGTGTTGGTGTACGGCGCGCAATTATGAAAAAGCCAATCTACATCCTAAGGGACAAAAAGGTACCCTTAACATTACAAGAAAGGTGTAAAACTGCTCGCCCGTTCAGAGTACACACGATGGCGGGCGAAATGAAACAGATAGAGTGATAGTCATTGTTTTAGTTGGCGTTTTCAATTTGGGATAGCAAGTAAAAGGGGGCCAAGAACCGGGAATGTGTAGAGACCGCGATATACGCTTTCTGTTTGTTTTACCCTGCGAACATATTCAGCAGTTTCTGGAAAGATCTCCTCTTTGCTCTCCCTCCAGCGATCAACAGCCCCGGGGCCTGCGTTGTAGGCAGCCAGGGCTGTTTTGATATCAGCAAACCGTCCAATGAGATAATGCAAGTACCAACTACCAAGACGTATATTAGTCTCGGGATCGTAAAGATCATCTACATCAAAATCCTCTATCCCGTTTTTTTCGGCAACCCACTGGCCCGTTGTAGGCATTATCTGCATTAGGCCAATCGCTCCTGCTGATGACACAGCTCGTGGCCGAAAGCGACTCTCTGTCCGTATAACAGACAGAAGTAGATGCAGATCCAGCTTATAGAGTTCTGCCGAAGCAAGTATCGTTGGGCGGTAAGCAAAAGGATAGAGCATCTTCAATCCCGCTATTACAAGAACAAGCAAAAGAACTATCACTGCAAGCAACTTTGCAGCCCTCCTAGGAAGTGTTTGTCGGTTCATCATCGCCTATAATAGCGTAACGGAGGGAGAGCAAACGAATGAATGCCAACCAGGGGGCGGTCCTATGAAAAAAATGTTCCGCCATATGCGGGATGCTTTTGTAAGTGGTTTGTTAGCAATTCTACCTATCGGTGGGTTGTTCTACATCCTATGGTTCATCTATCGCTTGATTGACAGCGCGGTAGGACGCTATACCCCGTTTGGCCAGATGGTGCAAAACGCTCTCGGTCGTTGGATCCCAGGGATGGGAATCTACATGACCTTAATCCTAGTGTTGATCATTGGGCTAATAGCACGCAACATCTTTGGCCGTACCTTGCAGTACTACTTGGACCGTTTCTTCGGATCTGTACCCGGGGTACGCAAGATGTATTCCACCCTCAAGCAATTCTCAAACGCTCTTCTTAACCGTAATAGAACATCTTTTCATAGGGTCGTCATGTTCGAGTATCCAATAGAAGGAATCCACGTTATCGGCCTAGTTACAAATGAAGACTTAGGAAAATTGAATACTAAGACCAAGGAAGACTCAATTCTGGTCTATGCGCCTACTGCACCCAATCCTCTATCTGGCATGATGCTTGTTGTGCCAAAGAGCAGGGTGATAGAGGTAGATATCGCGGTTGACGACGCTCTTTCTATGGTCTTATCCAGCGGTTCGGTATTGCCAGCCAATTTGCGACAGGTAGAAGAAGTCGTTTCAAGACCGCGATTTACAATGTTCAGAAGACGAAAGGGAGAAAAGTAATAATGCCAATCTTCAAGGACAAGCAGTACTTCCGGGTAAAACTGGATAAAGAAGTAGATGAGGGTTTGTGGCTGCGTTGCAAATCCTGTGGCGAACTGGTGTTTAAACGCCGAGTGCGGGAGAACAACAATATTTGTCCTAATTGCGGCACGTACTTCTTTCTTACAGCGAGGGAGCGCATCGAATCGCTCGTTGACGAAGGGTCCTTCGAGGACGTATCCAAACCGATCGCTGCTGATGACCCCCTCGGGTTCGAGGACCGAAAATCTTATCTCCAACGCCTTGATGAGGCAGAGAAAAAGACGGGCCTTCCCAGTGCCATTATTCTGGCAAGCGCGACCATCTCAAACATGCCTGTAGTGATTGGGGTGATGGAGTTCCAATTCATAGGTGGAAGCATGGGATCGGTTATGGGCGAGCAAATATGTCATGGTATGGAAGAGGCTATAAAGAGGCGCCGTCCATTTATTCTTGTTTCCGCATCCGGCGGAGCACGTATGCAAGAAGGGGTTCTTGCCCTGATGCAGATGGTTAAGACAACCGCGGTCCGTACAAGACTGGCAAGAGAACGCCTGCCTTTCATCTCGGTAATGACCTATCCCACTACAGGAGGCGTTCAGGCCTCCATCGCCAGCTTAGGGGACGTAATAATCGCCGAGAAAGGAGCCATGATTGGTTTCGCTGGTCCGCGTGTGATTAAGGAGACAATATCCGAAGAGCTGCCTAGGAATTTCCAGACTGATGCCTTTGCTCTGGAACACGGGATGATTGACCGGGTGACCAAACGAGAGGATTTGCGTAGCGAACTGGAGACAGTCCTTCGGTTCTTTCAGGAGGAGACTAGATGAGCGACGAGAGAACCCTCGATATGCTGGAAGCCAAAATCCAAGAACTGCGCGAATTGGACAAGACCGATGGTCTCGATCTATCAGCTGAGATTGCCAAGCTCGAAACCAAGCTTTCTCAGATGCGTGTTGAGCTGTACGCGAATCTTGGAGACTGGGAACGTGTGCGAACAGCGCGTAACCCAAAGCGGCCCTATTCCCTGGACTACATAGAAGCGGCTTTTTCAAACTTCTATGAGCTTCACGGTGACCGCATATCCGGAGATGATCGCGCCCTTCTTACAGGTCTGGCTGAATTAGATGGCCGAAAAGTAGCCATAATCGCCCAGCAGAAAGGGCGTGATCCTGAAGAGAACAAGAAGCGCTTCTTCGGGATGGTAAGGCCCCAGGGTTTTCACAAAGCAATAAAGATGATGCGTCTTGCGGAACGTTTCAGGTTCCCCATCATCAGCTTGATAGACACGCCAGGCGCTTATCCCGGACTTGAATCCGAGGAGAAGAACATCGGTGGGGCAATTGCTCAAACCATACAGTCTATGCTGGAGGTGGAGGTTCCTGCAGTTTCGGTAATAATCGGCGAAGGCGGATCAGGCGGCGCGGTGGCAATCGCTGCCGCCGATCGGCTAATGATGTTGGAGAACGCGGTCTTCTCGGTAATCAGCCCCGAAGGAGCGGCGGCGATCCTTTGGAAGAGCAAGGAAAGGGTTAAGGAAGCGGCAGCCGCCCTGAAGCTTACCGCGCCTCATCTCCTGGAGCTTGGCGTAATTGATGAAATCATTCCTGAACCGCTAGGTGGAGCTCACAAAGATTTGGTAAAGACTACGCAAGCACTCAAGTCAGCCCTTATCCGTCAACTTGACGAGCTCACTAAGGTGAGTTTGGAAGAGCTGATACCCGCCCGTTTAGAGCGCTTCAGAAAGATGGGTCGGTATAACACGCTCTCTGACTGAGCGCGGATGCTAATTCAGCCACGGCCAAAACCAACGTTGAAAGCAGGCAATAAAACAGGTATAAGGTTACTAGGAGGATCCAAAAAATGGCATTCTACAGCGGCAAGGAACTGAGGCGAGCCTACAAATTGGCGCAAGAAAACGGCTATGCCTTCATGGCGAATAACATCGCTGAACAGAATGTGCTTATCGGACTTCTTCAAGGCTACAGCGAACGCAAGTCCGACCTTGTTCTGCAGATTTCGCCAGGGGCTGCTAAGTACGCCGGTGCAGGAGATAAGCTTTCTGGCTTGCGTAGTCTCTCTTACCAGGTGAGAACACTAGGCGACCTGTTCCCAATTGGGGTCTTTCTAAACCTCGACCACTTCACAGCCAATGAAATGGACCTGATAGGCATCGCTATCTCCGAGAAGCTTGTATCCTCAATAATGATCGATGCTTCCAAGGAAGAATACGAAGAAAATATCAGAATAACTCGCCAAGTTGTAGATATGGCCAAGGCAAGCGGGATTCTCATAGAGGCTGAATTGGGCAAGATCAAGGGAGTAGAAGATGAGGTTTCCTCCGCTGATGCGTTCTATACTGACCCTGACGAAGCGGTCGAATTTATGAAAAGAAGTGGCGCCGACCTTCTAGCAATCTCGATTGGAACACAACATGGTGTCTCCAAGGGAAAGGATGTCGTTTTGAATACCGACATTGCGGGCAGGGTACACAAGGGGCTGGTGGAAAACGGGCTTAGTGTTCCCCTGGTACTTCACGGAACATCCGGACTGCTTGCTGATCAGATACGGGAGATAATTGCTTACGGAATTTGCAAGCTCAACAAGGATACTAGGTATCAGTACGAATACGCTCGCGCTGCCCACGATTACTACGTTTCGCATACTGGTTCCATCGTTCCCCCAGAGGGAGTCTCAGATGACGCTACCGGCCTCTTCTCTAACAGCGATTGGACACCGGTAAAGAAAGATTTCGACCCTCGCGCTGTAGGAATAGCAATTCAGGAAAGAATCAAGGATGTCGCAATGAAATTGATCGGTCAGGCAGGAAGCGCAAACCATACAATAATACAAGGAAAGTGACTTGAAAAGAACAGGTATACTGACAGGAGGGGGAGATTCCCCAGGAATCAATGCTGCAATCCGTTCCGTGGTGCGTTTTGGCTACAAGCACGGAGTGGAAACCATAGGCTTTCGAGAGGGGTGGCTAGGGCCAATAGAGGATCTGACGGAGCCCCTTGAGCTAAAAGACGTATCCGGTATCCTCCAAATCGGAGGAACTATACTGGGGAGTTCTCGTACCAACCCGTTCAATATTGACGGCGGAGTAGAAACAATAGTAGATACGTTGAATCGGAACGCAATCGACTTTCTCATCGCCATTGGAGGGGACGATACGTTGGGTGTAGCACATAGGCTTTCTGAGTACGGTATCAAGGCAATAGGGATTCCCCAAACTATAGACAACGATATAGCGATGACCGATTACTCCATCGGTTACGCATCGGCGCTTGGAGTAGTTACCGACGCCCTCGACCGCTTACATACAACGGCGTTTTCCCATCACCGGGTTCTCATTCTGGAAGTGATGGGACGCGATGCGGGCTGGCTAAGCCTTATGGGAGGAATCGCTGGAGGGGCTGACGTCATACTAATCCCAGAGCAAGAATTCGATATCGCGCAAGTGCATAGAAAAATCCTCCACCGTCAAGCCCGTAAGAAGCACTTCAGTATTATCATCGTAGCTGAAGGAGCAACTCCTAAAGGTTTGCATGGACAGGTACTCGCCGAAGCAGAGGTTGATTCCTTTGGCCACGTCCGTCTTGGTGGAGTGGGACAGTACATAGCTAACGAGCTCTCCGCTATGATGCAGATGCCCGTCAGGGTGACCAACCTTGCCTATCTCCAGCGTGGGGGAAGCCCTGCTCCATTTGACAGAATTCTGGCTACCAGGTTTGGTGCCGCGGCAATCGAGTTTGCTCTTGAAGAGCAGTTTGACATTATGACGGCTATTCACGGCACCAGGATCGTCGCAGTAAAATTTGAGGAAGCATTAGCAAAACCTCGCCCAGTAGATCAGGGATTGTTCTATTTGATTAATTTATTTGAATGACTCTAACCTAATATAGGGGCTGATTCTTCTTTAGCCTGTGCAGCTTTCCTGCCATGTTACCCGGTTTGCAAGATGCTTAACCCGCACACTTCTTTTCGCAATCTGGCAAGGCGTCGCTTCCTTTCAGGTTTTCTGACGTAATCAAAAAACGACATCCAGCACATTACCAAGCCATGCGGGGTTGCCGCTTGACATGACATTCTTTTGCGCTATACTGAGGATTAAATGGAGTCGCAAGGAAATACAACCAATCGACAACATATGCTGACCGATGAACGGCGGCAGGTGATCCTTGAGCAGCTGCAAGCGCGCAAAGCGGTCAAGACTTCTGATCTTTCAGAGAGCTTTTCCGTTTCATCTATGACCATCCGAAACGACTTTAATGCCCTAGCGCAGCAAGGTCAGATCATTCGTGTGCACGGCGGCGCAATTGCGCGCAAATGGCTTACAGCTGAACCCTCCTATAATGACAAGGCAAGCGTAAACCAGAAAGAAAAAGAAGCGATAGCAAGATATGCAGCCGGTCTAGTTGAGGAAGGAATGGCTGTTTTCATCGGTAATGGAACTACAACTATGGCAACAATTAAGCACCTTCCCCAAGATCGGGGTTTTCGGGTATTTACAAATGCCCTTAATCACGCTCTCGAAGTAAGCAAGTATCCAAGAGCAAAGGTGTTTGTTGTTGGCGGGTATCTGCGCGAGGTCTCGCTAGCAATGGTGGGAAGGCTGGCACATCAAGCCCTGAAAGGAATCTACTTCGATCTTGCATTTCTGGGAGTGAACGGCATATCTCTTAACCGTGGATTGACAATACCTTCCTTGGAAGAAGCTGAGACGGCCTCAGAGATCATCGCGCATAGCCAGCGGATAGTTGTTGTGGCTGACCACACAAAGTTTGGCAGTGTGTCACACGGAAAGATCGCTGATATCTCTGACATCGACGCAATCATTACTGATTCGAGGTTGGATCCAAAAGTGATGGACACGCTCTCGAACTTGGACGTGGAGATACGCACCGTTATGGTACCGCAGGAGGTGATTGCATAGAGAGACGATTTATTATAGGCAGGCTGTTCCACAACTATTAGTAAGGAGGCGACAGATGAAACGTGTTATAGTGATTGCAATGCTAGGCCTTCTCGTTATTTCGGGACTAGCGCTGGCGCAGGAAAAGACAGAGATTAGTTTCTGGCACGCCATGAGTGGTACGCGAGAATTATTGATTCAGCGCATGGTGGACGACTTCAACCTCATTAACCCAGGCATCAAGGTAGTCGTAGAATACAAGGGATCGTATAGAGACACCTTAAACGCTGCGCAGGCTGCAGCCGTAGCAGGAAATGCTCCTCACGTGCTGCACTCGTTTGAGGTTGGCACGCAACAGAACGTTGATATGGGCATCTTTGCTGTAGCCGAGGATTTGATCGATAAATACGGCATTGTTATTCCGTGGGGGGACTATCTCGAGCCAGCGCTCAACTACTATAAGCTCAACGGTAAACAGGCTTCGTTCCCATGGAATTCGTCGAATTCAATTCTCTACTACAACAAGACCATGCTTGATAAGATTGGCGAAACGATGCCGCGCGAGCCCACCTTCGAGGACATCTTGCGCATCGGACACGCGGTCATGGATGCAGATTTGGCAGAAGCTGGAATCACCTGGCCAATGCACGGCTGGTTCTACGAGCAGTGGATGGCCGAGCTGGGTGTAGACCTAGTGAACAACGATAACGGCCGTTCCGGGTATGCTACAGAGATCAACCTCCTTGATCCAGGTTCAATTAGGATTATGGAGTGGCTAAAGCAGCTCTACGATGAAGGCGTTTGGGTGAATCCTGGACGCGAGGATTGGGCGCAGGCAAGGCAGAATTTCACTACCCAGCGATGCGCGATGATGATCTCCTCCACCTCCGATGTTAACCTGACCGAGAATGCAGCCTACGACGGCGGATGGGAGGTTGGAACAGCGTTTATGCCAGTCCCTGCAGACTATGACCGTCACGGTGTTGTCATTGGCGGCGGCTCGCTATGGGTAGTAACTGATCATTCCGACGCTGAAATGAAGGCTGCTACTGAGTTTGTAGTGTACATGTCGCAGGTATCGCAAGATATCGAGTGGCATCAGGCAACGGGATATTTTGCACTGCGAAAAACGTCGCTTCAGGCACTTGAACTCGAGGGTTGGTACGACCTACATCCGAACTACAAGACTGCATCGGACCAGCTTGCAGAAACGACAATCTGCACAGCTACTCAGGGCGCTTTGGCAGGTGTTTTCCCCGAGATACGAACCTACCTTGAGGACGCTATGGAGGCCGTGTATGGTGGAGAGAGCGCCATCAACGCCTTGACCAAGGCCAAGAGGTTGATAGATCAGGCCCTCGTTGACTACAAGGAGCTGATGGAGGGTTAATCAGTTTCGTTACGGTGCGGGAAGCTCGCTTCAAGGCGTGCTTCCCGTTCTTTTATACGCATAGGAAGAGGGGGGCGGGATGGAGAGCAAGTTTCCCAATCGATGGTTTCCTTTTGTTGTTCTGCTACCTACGCTAATTGTCTGCGGCCTGTTCCTTTACTACCCAGTCGCACAGAGCTTTAGCTGGAGCCTTCTAAGGTCCGCGTTTATGGGGCTTCGTAGCATATATGTTGGTACACAGAACTATGTCCGGTTGTTCACCTCATCTGACTATTTGCGAAGCCTGTTAGCAAGCATTGTCTTTGCTGGCGGAATTGTGTTTCTCGGTCTATCCTTGTCCCTCGGTATAGCGCTCTTGGCTAATAGAAAAATCCGTGGAGCTCGCATTTATAGAACAGCTCTGATCTGGCCTTATGCCCTGTCGCCGGCAGTCGCCGGAACTATATGGCTGTTCCTGTTTAATCCTACAGCAGGGGTAGTAAACTACGTTTTGGAGCGAACCATAGGGATTTCTCCCGATTGGGTTACCAGCAAGAGCCTAGCAATCTTCCTCGTGGTTACGGCTGCGGTGTGGAAGAATCTTGGCTACAACATAGTTTTCTTCCTCGCAGGACTTCAGAATGTTCCTGGCCAAGTTCTTGAGGCCGCACGGATCGATGGCGCCGGGTCATGGAGATGCTTCTGGCGTGTTACGTTTCCCTTACTGTCGCCCACCATTTTCTTTCTGATGATCATGAACATGATCTACGCCTTCTTCAATACCTTCGGACTAATTGACGTACTTACTAAAGGTGGTCCTGATAACGCAACAAATATCCTGATTTACAACCTGTATAGGGACGCGTTTATGCATAACAAGTGGGGTATGGCTGCCACACAGTCAGTCATACTGTTCATAATGGTTGTTGGATTTACACTACTCCAATTCAGAACTACTGGAAGGAAGGTCCACTATGGCGGGTAACAGAATGCGCAATTGGTACTACTGGAGGCCCAGGCTTTCTACACTCACAACACATCTTGTCCTTCTGCTAGCAGCCCTTTTCATCGCTTCGCCAATCATATTTGCTGTTATCAAGAGCACTCAGAGCACGGCTCAGATTCAGACTTATCCGCCGCAGTTTGGAGTCGGCAGTTCGACAATTGATAACTACTCCGTTGCCTGGCACCGCTACAACCTGGGCGGCCTGATGCTGAACACGCTCGGCGTGGCAGGCTCAGTGATGATTGGAAAGACCATTCTGTCCCTGTTTGCTGCTCTGGCGCTAGTATACTTCGACTTTCGCTTTAAAGGTCTGATATTCATCTTTATTCTGATCACCCTGATGATGCCGGTCCCGGTGAGGGTTGTTCCCCTGTTCAAGCTGGTATCCAGCTTAGGGTGGGGAAACTCGTTCTGGGCTCTTACAGTACCCTTCCTCGCCTCAGCAACGGGGGTTTTCCTATTCCGGCAGCACTTCATGTCAATCCCCACGTCGTTAGTTGATGCGGCGAGGGTAGATGGGGTGGGGCCATTTGGATTCCTGTGGAAGATTCTTGTCCCTATGTCGATGAATACTATTGGCGCACTTGCAGTGATCGAATTTGTCTATCTGTGGAACCAATACTTATGGCCACTGATCATTATCAGCTCAAATAAGAACCAAATGATCCAAATGGGAGTTAAACAGCTAACAGTATCAGGGCCTGAGGGGATGGTGCACTGGGGAATATCCATGGCAGGGGTTGTCATCACCATGCTTCCGCCGCTTATCATGTTCATTGTTCTGCAGGAACAATTCATGCGTGGATTCGCACTTACGGAGGAGAAGTGAAGATCATAGGGCACAAGGGCGGTGGGAGTACTGTGCCAGAAAACTCGCGCACAGGTCTGCAGTACGCGCTATCTCTGGGATTGGAAGCTGTAGAGGTGGATATTTGGCCTACAGCCGATCACGGATTTGTACTATTCCACGATGCGGAATTAAATCGCTTGACAGGACAAGCCGGATGGACCATGCACCACACCAGCGCTCAGCTAAGAACACTGGAAATTGGCAAACAATCATCCGCGCATTTCCCAGATGAACGGATACTCCTGTTGGAGGAAGCTCTGGACATGCTTGCTGGAAAGGCCGAGCTGTTTTTGGAGGTAAAGCGAACGCGTCACGAACTGCACAAGTACACGTGGGTAGAGGACAGTCTTTCCAGGATTCTAGCAGACTGCAACGCTCAAAAATGGACAACTGTGATCTCATTCGACCATCGCAGCCTGGCTAACCTACATGAAATTTCGCCCGACACGCGAATCGGGATGCTTTACGCTGGCGAGTGGATCAGTTTGGACCAGGAGATAGAAGCACTTCGTCCAATTGCCCTGCTCCCGCATTGGGCACAGACCACAGCTGCGCAGACAGAGAAGGCACATTCCAGGGGGATTGCCATCTATCCTTGGGTAGTAAACGATTATGAATGGATGGAGAAGTTCTCCCGCATGGGAGTTGATGGAATCATAACCGACACCCCTGAGGCATTTCTCCAGACTCAAGAGACGGCTTTAAGAACAACCACCAGAAAGAGATCGGAGGAATCACATGGTTGAGCGGTATCCGGATGCGAAGCAAGTGTTATTCTCGTCTGAGCATCCATTGTCCAAGTGCAAAGGATTTGTTTTCGATGTTGATGGCGTTCTTGTACGGGGCGAAGAGATAATACCTCGCTCCCCAGAGGCAATTGAGCGACTGAGACGCGGTGGCAAGAAAGTCATTTTCATTTCCAACAACTCCACTAAATCGCGCGATGAGTACATTGCCAAATTCAAGCGAATTGGGATTCCTGTAACCGCTGATGATCTGGTTCTCTCAACTTATGCCACCGCAATGTACGTAGCAGATCAACTGCCGGAAGCAAAAGTGTACATGGTTGGGGCAGCGGGTCTTAGAACAGAGCTGCTACTTGCTGGCTTGCAGCTAGTAGAAGATCCCCTGGTTGCCGACTACGTAGTTGTCGGCTCGGCGTTTGATGGAAATGGAAAACTCACCGAGGAAAACACTCACCGGATAACTGGCGCGCTTCGCGCCCTCTATCACGCCAATGCCAAATTCGTAGCTACTAATCCAGACCGCATATTTCCCGCCAGAGACGGCGTAATACCTGGCACTGGAGCAGTGATTGGCGCACTATCCTATATGGTGGACAGGCAACCGGATATGATCATTGGGAAGCCATCTCCGTACATTGTCAAGATTGCGCTCAACCGGCTAGGTCTTCCTGGTAAAGAGTGTGCTATTGTCGGTGACATGGATACTGACATGCTAGCAGGACAAGCAATGAATATGACTACTATATTCGTTCGCTCTGGAGCAATGACTGAGCACAAACTTAGCTCTCTAGGGATATCGCCGAGCTTCACCTTCGCTTCGGTAATCGATATATTGAAAGCAGAGGAGTAATTAATGAGCAAGGAGTCTTACATAGAAGCGATTCAGGATGGAATTGAGAAGTTGCACGCCGCTGGAAGAGATGTAACCCTAGTCCATCACAACGACGCTGATGGGCTCACCGCAGGAGCGATTCTGGAAACAGCCCTGAATCGTGATAAATACAAGGTTAAACGTATCGCGCTAGAGAGGATTCATCCCCCAATCGTTGAGAGAATCCATGATCTTGCAGCGGGAAATCCAGTTTTGTATACGGACCTTGCGGGAAGGGCAGCTCCTACTATCTGCGAGGTGAACCGTGATCGCTCATTCACCCTTATCCTTGATCACCATCCAGCAGAGGAATCAACCTCCGATAAGGTACTGAATCTGTCTAGCGAACGCTTTGGCCTGTCCGGGGAGGACGAAATATCTGCAGCAACTGCAGCAACAATGTTCGCTACCGTGCTAAGTGACAAGAACCTTGATCTTCGGTATCTTGGTGTAATAGGTGCAATTGGAGATTCTCACGATCGCGGGGGTAAGCTCATTTCCTACAACCGTGAGGCACTGGTTGACGCTGTAGAGCGAGGAGACATTGCGATAAAGTCCATATCGGACGAAAAAGAGGAATATGCACTAACCCGCTTCGGAGGTGAGATTCCGCTGACGCCATTCTCCAAGTCCCTTACGGTCCTTGGCGCAGCTGGGTATGCAATGGGAGGGCCAGAAATAGCAATCAGGGCTTGCTTTCAGGGCCAGAACGCCGAGTACGTAGATAAGCTTTCTGAGATGAATTCGCTCAAGGAACAAATGTTCACGAAAGTACTCACCAAACTCAAAAGCGGCGGACTCAAGATTACTCCTCACCACCAATGGTTCGTTGTTGGCAATGGTTTTGCTCCCATGGGAGTGAAGATTATTGGTGAATTCTGCATGGACATTCGCGATGAGCAGTTCATGGATCCAAGCAAATATATCGCTGGATTCCAGGACATG
This sequence comes from uncultured Thermotogae bacterium, assembly GCA_964552295.1. Lineage (GTDB taxonomy): Bacteria > Bipolaricaulota > Bipolaricaulia > UBA7950 > UBA9294 > M55B144. The sequence goes on from CAZKFV010000021.1 coordinate 20,368, forward strand.
CCCACCGAGGTCCCAGGACTGGGCACTTTCGAGTGGGATTTGGCAAAGGTTTCGATGCGGGTACCTACCCCACTTGGGCAAATGATCATAGAAGAGAACATGCCTGGCCTAGATTGGCTTCTGCCCGAGGCAGCTGAGAAGGTTGATGGTACAATAGATGCCTGCCACGGGTACGCAGCCGCGGCGCTCATTCCGCACGGTCGTGAGGAAGAGCTGATCGAGGTTATGGATGAGCTTCTGAGTCAAAGACGATTATGAGAAGGCACTCATACAAAATAGCTCTCGTATTCTTTTTTGCTGTAATGGTTTTCGTACGCACCGCCATAGGTGCCGTTCCCCACAACCCTATCTCTATTTCCTTGGATGACAAGCCAGACACAAATGATGGCATCGTATCAGGATCTGGGGTGGTTGACGATCCTTTCGTAATAAGCGGCTGGTCGATCCAGGTAAAGTCGGGTACAGCAGTTGAAGTTAAGAACACATCAGCGTGCTTAGTTATCCGAGACTGCAAGATAGTAGGAGACGGTCGTAAGGGCATCGGCATTCTCCTAAGCAACGCTCCATGTGTTCAGGTAACAAATTGCCAGCTTAGTGGTCTTAGAACTGGGATATTTGTTTATCAATCACCCGGGGTAATCGCCAACAAAAATAACATCACTTCTTGCCTGCGTGGCATCGAAGCAATAGAATCAGACGATTCCGCCATTGGCGGGAACACAGTTGTTGATGTACAGGAGCACGCGATTTTTCTTTGGCGTTCGCAATTAGCTTCAGTCTCGGAGAACACTGCTAAAAACTGCCGTAATGGAATATATCTTGATAGTTGCCATCACAACAGTATCGAAAGAAACCACGTACAGGAACTGAGTCACGGGATTTTTATTTGGGATAGCTTTGATTGTGTTGTGGTTAGAAATATCATTGAAAATTGCGAGCTCGGCCTTGCTATAGTACACACCTCTGAACGAAATCTGATTTTTCATAATTCCTTCAAAAATAACGTGCGGCCTGCTACCTGTGATTCCATTAGAAATTCATGGGATGATGGTTATCCAACAGGAGGCAATTTTTGGCAAGGCCAACCAACAGTTGACCTGCTGTCTGGAGAAAATCAAAACCTGCCAGGACCAGATGGGATTTCTGACAACCCGATACAGGTACCATTTCAGAACTTGGACCGCTACCCACTGATTGAACAACCTGTTAATGGACACAGAGAGTAGCTCCGAACAATTCACTCAAGGAGGCTTCATATGAGACGCATATCTAGCGTGCTAGTACTTGTTGTAATAATCGGCTTGGCCGGATTTGGCCAGGGGAAAATAGTCATTGGACACCGTGGAGCGGCAGGCTATCTACCAGAACACACCCTGGAAGGATATGCCTACGCGTACGCTCTTGGGGCCGATTACATCGAGCCGGATCTCATAATGACCAAAGATGGCCAATTCATTTGCATGCACGACATCTATCTCGAGCCAACGACCGACGTTGAACGGCTCTTTCCTGATCGGAAACGTAATGATGGTCACTGGTACGCCGCTGATTTTAGTCTGAACGAGATCAAGACTCTGAGCGTACATGAACGCTGCAAGTCCAACGGCAATCCCTATTTTCCTGATCGCTTTCCGGTTGACGCATCACGTTTTTGTGTTCCCACCTTTGCTGAGATGATCGAACTGATTCAGGGCCTTAACAACAGCACAGGGTGTAATGTGGGAATCTACCCGGAGCTAAAGCGTCCGGCCTGGCACTCATCGGAGGGATTACCGATGGAGGAAGCGATTCTCGACCTTCTCGACCGCTACGGCTACTGCGACGCCGATGCCAAGGTGTACATCCAGTCATTCGAAGCTGACTCCCTCAAGAGACTCCGTTTTGATCTGGGAACCAACCTCAATCTCCTTCAGGCAATCAGCGCAAGCTTCTCATATTCGCACATGTGGACTAAGGGTGGTCTCGATGAGATTGCAGGTTACGCAAACGCCATCGGACCATCCAAGACAATCATCGAGAGCAATCCCGCATATGTGGAATGGGCCCACACACGCGGACTTCTAGTACATCCCTATACATTTCGCAAAGACGACTTGCCTGCAAAATACGATAGCCTAGAAGCCGAGATCGATCAGTTCTTTTTTGCTTATGGTGTGGATGGCCTTTTCACCGATTTCGTTGACGTTGCTTTAGGCACTCTTAGAAAGGATTGAAGACTCACCGTCCAGATGAATGCTGGGTCTCAACAACGATCACGTGAGAGAATTGTCCAGCGCAATACTACCTGCTATAATCTTTTCGCAAGCAGATGAAACAAATAGCAATTACAGCATCTGCGGGGGGTGAGCGTCTAACTGCTGCATAAGGCTTAGAGACAGGTCTAACAATCACAAAGGAGGCAACAGATGAAACGTGTAGTAATAATTGCCATGCTAGCTCTTCTCGTTATTTCGGGACTGGCGCTGGCACAGGAAAAGACCCAGATTACATGGTGGCATGCGATGAGCGGGTCTAGGCTTGCTGTAGTAGACTCAATCGTTGATCAGTTCAACGCCGCCAACCCTGACATAGAGCTAACAGCGCTGTTCACCGGCACTTACGATGAAACACTGACGAAGTTCATCGCTTCATATCAAACCGGGACGGGTCCGAATCTAGTACAGGTTTACGAGGTAGGAACCCAGGCTATGCTTGGTAGTGGAGCGATCATCCCCGTTTATCAGGTTCCAGACATGCTGGAACAGACATGGGACTGGGGGCAGTATATAATCCCGATCACGAATTACTACTCCAAGGACGGAAACCTGTGGTCGATGCCGTTTAACTCATCAACCGCGATGCTCTACTACAACAAGGACCTGTTTGTTCAGGCGGGTCTGGATCCGAACAAACCTCCTACAACCTGGAAGGAACTTGAGGAATACGGAGTTAAGTTACGCGAGAGTGGTGTACAGAATGTCCTGTCTACAGGTTGGCCAGGTTGGATACTTGAGCAGATGTTCACGACGCACAACCAGCTGTTTGCCAATAACGACAACGGCAGAAGCGGCTTATCGACCGAGGTCCTGTTCAACGGTGAGTTCGGTACTATGGTGCTGGATACATGGGCAAACCTTGCTAAGAAGGGGATTTTCACATACGAGGGCCCTGAATACTCAGCTAACACGTCTTTTGTATCTGGACAGCTTGCGATTCTCTTACAGTCCACATCATCGCTAACCGGGATTTTGAAGGGAGCCCAATTTGATGTAGGTACAAGCTTCCTTCCTCGCTTTGAAGGATACCCGATGGGTAACTCGGTCATCGGCGGCGGTAGCCTGTGGGTGCGTAAGGGCCAAAGCGACGAAGAGCTTAAAGCAGTGTGGGAGTTCCTGAAGTTCCTCGGGAACACAGACATAGCCATCGAGTGGCACAAGGGAACAGGCTATTTCCCAACCTCAAATTCGGCAGTTAAGACGCTCCTCGATGAAGGCTGGTACAGCCAAGACCAGAACTATCTCACGGCTTTCTTAGAGATCCTCGTAGGACGACGTGACACGCCGGCAGTTATGGGCGTACGCCTTGGGACGTTCGTTGAGATCCGCGAGATCGAGCGTACGGCAATAGAGAAGGCGGTTTCTGGGGTGCTAACTCCCAAGGAAGCCTTGGACGAAGCTGCACAGAAAGCTAACCAGCTTTTGCAGGATTACGCAGAGCTAAATGGCTAAATAAATAGGCTTGTGCGGAGGCATGCCTTGTGTTTGCCTCCGCACGTCTTTGACTTTCGATCTAGGAGAGCATTCATGCAGGAAGACAGATTTCCCGGGCATCGTTTTCTTCCCTACATCCTGATTCTGCCTTCGGTGGCGATTATTGTCATCTTCCTGGTAGTTCCATTTGTCCAAAGCGTGCAGCAATCCTTTTACGTATCGACTGCATTTGGAACCAAGACAATATTCGTTGGACTGCGAAACTACATGCGGTTGTTTGCTTCACCCGATTATCATAAGAGCATAATAACTACACTCATATTTGCTGGGTTTGTGATCATGATTGGGCTCTCCGCATCACTAGCGATCGCTCACCTATTGAATGCCAAGATTCGCGGACGAGGATTCTATCAGATAGCGCTCATCTGGACGTATGCATTATCGCCGGCTGTGGCTGGAACAATATGGGCGCTGATGTTTTCCCCGTCGACAGGGATCGTGCCCTACATTGTCGGCAAGTTATTTGGCGGATATACCCTCAATTGGATGACAAACGGTTCTATAGCATTGCTTGTGGTATCTGCGGCGGCAACCTGGAAGATGCTAGGGTACAACATCGTCTTCTTCTTAGCTGGGTTGCAGAACGTGCCAGAGGAACTTCATGAGGCGGCGCGTGTTGACGGTGCGAGTGGATGGCGCACTTTCTGGAGGATAACTTTCCCCATGCTGTCGCCAACAACAACGTTTCTTCTTTTCGTTAATATGCTTTATTCGTTCTTTCAGGTCTTTGGACTGATAGACATAATGACGCGAGGCGGCCCGGGAAATGCGACGAATATCCTCATCTACAAACTGTATCGCGATGGATTCGTGTACTTGAATAGCGGGTCAGCATCCGCGCAATCATTCATCATCTTCATCGTCATCTCCGTTGCCGCAGTCATCCAGCTGCGAGTAGTGACACGGAAAGCGGTCTACACTCGCTGAGGTGAGACATTGATAAGCAGAACAAGAAGCAAGATAATGATTCACGCACTGCTCATCTTTCTGGTGGCCGTCATTGCCTTCCCGGTGTTCTATGCCCTGATCACAAGCACATTAAGCTTTCAGCAAGCATACTCGTATCCGCCGCGCCTTGTTCCTGGCAACCAACTGTGGGTAAACATAACGCAGGCATGGCAGCGAACCAATTTCGGACGTTTGTTTTTCAACAGCACTTTTATCTCTGTAGTTGTATCGCTCGTGAAGATTATACTTGCGTTGCTTGCAGCTTTTGCCTATACACACTTTCGTTTCCGTGGACGTGCTCTGCTCTTCCCAATGACAATGGTCACCCAGATGCTTCCTCTTCCTGTGAGAATTCTTCCGACGTACCACTTGATGGCCTCCTTTCACTGGATTAATTCTTACTATGCGCTCATGTTCCCGTTCTTTGCCAGCACCACCGGCATACTCCTGTTTAGGCAGTTCTTCATGACCGTACCACGAGACCTGTCGGATGCAGCTCGCGTTGACGGCACAGGGCCCATGCGCTATTTCCTGCAAATTCTCGTTCCTATTTCAAAGACCAATATCGCCGCATTATTTGTCATCGAATTCATATTTATTTGGAGTCAGTATCTATGGCCATTGATAGTTACAACGACGGGAGACATGCGCGTAGTTCAGATAGGGCTCAAAATGCTTCTGGCGAGTGAGCAAATAGCCCCGGAATGGAACGTTATCATGGCCGGTACAATCATTGCCATGCTGCCCCCACTTGTGGTACTAATAGTCTTCCGCAAGAGCTTCGCCGAGGGTATCGCCATGCAGTCTGAGAAATGAGCATGATTTACGGATATTTACTCGATCTAGATGGTACCGTATACCTAGGCGATCGCTTGATCGATGGTGCAGTAGACACCATCGCTAGCTTGCGTTCACGCGGCCGCAAGATCGTTTTTCTAACCAACAAACCGCTATATTCGCGCGCTGATTATGCGCGAAAACTAACTGATCTTGGAGTACCGACAGCAGAGGATGATGTCGTCAATTCCTCATACGTGCTAGCACGCTACATCGCAGAGCGCTCTCCTGGAGCAATGGTGTACGCAATTGGGGAAAAACCGTTGCTCGTTGAACTTGAGGACGCAGGTTTGTCGCTTTCTGACGACCCAGATCGAATTAAGTATGTCATCGCCGCATTTGATCGCACATTCAACTACGAGAAGCTGAACATTGGCTTTCAGGCAATAAGGCGAGGCGCACACTTCGTGGCCACCAACGCCGATCGCTCCTGTCCAGTCGACGGAGGCCAGATTCCCGATGCTGCTGGAGTGATTGCTGCGCTCGAAGCAACTACCGGGAAAAAGGTGGAAACCGTGGTTGGCAAGCCGTCACCAATGATCGTCTCTATCGCGATAGATCGGCTGGGAGTTGCTGGCAAGGAGTGTGCCATGGTCGGTGACCGCCTGGAAACAGACATGAAGATGGCAAAGGATGCCGGTCTGGTTGCAATACTAACGCTGACCGGAATCGCATCACCCGCTGATCTAGCAGCCTCCAAGATCAAGCCAGACTATGTAATTGAAAGCATTTCTAGGCTTAGCGGGCTCGATGTACAGCTCCAGAAAGCATAACCTAGTTGTTAAGGAGACAATTATGGAAGAAGAAACGACGCGAGTTCCTGTAGATATGATTCACAGCTTCATGATTGACGTTTTCACAGCCCTTGGGGTGCCAGATGACGACGCTAAGACGTGCGCAGAGGTCCTTATCGCTTCGGATCTGAGGGGAATTGAATCACACGGCGCAGGTCGGCTAAAGATGTACTATGATCGCATTAAACAGGGCATTCTATCGCCAACCACGCAGTTTGAGGTTGTCAAGGAGACCGAAACAACGGCCTTGATTGATGGACACAACGGAATGGGACACGTCATATCTGTTCGTGCCATGCAGATGGCGATAGACAAAGCTAAGCAATACGGGATGGGATCTGCAGCAGTGCGCGAGTCAACACACTTTGGGATCGATGGTTACTACTCGCTGATGGCAGTCAAGCAGGGCATGATTGGAATGGCATTCACAAACGCCCGTCCCTCGATGGCGCCAACATTTGGGATCGATCCTTTGCTTGGAACTAACCCCATTGCCTTTGGTGCTCCTAGCGATGAGGAATTCCCTTTTCTATACGATGCAGCCACCTCAATCACGCAGCGCGGGAAGATAGAACTCCTCGATCGAGCCGAGAAGCCAACTCCAGCTGGATGGGTAATTGACCGCGATGGTGAGACAGCAACTAATACCAAGGCAATCCTTGCCGGGCTGACGAAGGAAGACAACGCATTTGTTCCCTTGGGCGGTATTGGGGAAACGCTTGGAGGACACAAGGGTTATGGCCTAGCAACTATGGTGGAGATACTCTCGGCATCGCTTCAGTCAGGGATGTTCCTGCGTGCCTTAAGCGGCTTCAATGACGATGGCAGCCCCAGGCCCCACCGTCTTGGACACTTCTTCATGGCGATTGACATTGAGCACTTCTTACCACTAGAGCAGTTTAAGAAGACAACCGGCGATATCTTGCGCAAGTTGCGCAACTCAACCCTCGCCCCTGGTGAAGAAAAGATATATACCGCGGGAGAGAAGGAGTGGCTGAAGGAGCAAGAAATTCGCCAATATGGAATACCAGTTAACCTCAACCTGCAGAAGAACCTACTGGCAATGAAGGAAGGCTTGGGATTAGATTCCTACAAATTCCCATTCTAGCAGACAGCATGCTTGCCGTTGATTCACACTGACACCACGCGTATTATTGTTTCACAATTAAAAGCAAGCAATCGCAAACACGAGGAGTTCTGGTGACGGACAAGTATGTAGCAGCAGTTGATTTGGGAACTAGTGGGGTACGGTGCGTCATATTTGACCGCTTGGCCGTTTCGGTCTCCTCTTCCTATCGCGAGATACACCTGTCGTACCCACAGCCAGGGTGGGTTGAGCAAGACCCTGATGAGATATTTGAAGCTACACTACAGGTCATAAAGGATGCCCTGTTAAAGGGCGGTATCTCAACGAAGGATCTCGTCTCATTTGGAATTACAAACCAACGCGAGACAGCCATAGTATGGAATCGCAAAACTGGAAAGCCCATATATCCAGCAATAGTATGGCAGGATCGCCGCACAAGCCCTACTTGCGCACGGCTACGTGAAAGTGGTCTAGAGGAAGCAGTTAGAAGGAAAACTGGCCTTATGCTAGATCCGTACTTCTCAGCAACCAAAATCGCGTGGATTTTAGACACCGTGTCTGGCGCAAGAACACAAGCCCACGAAGGCAAACTTCTATGTGGAACCCCCGATAGCTGGCTTATATGGCGCTTAACTGGAAGGCACCTTATAGATGCAAGCAATGCATCACGCACCCTATTGTTTAATCTTCATGAACTGGCCTGGGACGAAGACCTTATAAAGGCATTTTCTGTTCCAAGAAAATGCCTTCCCCAGATACTACCAAGCCTCTCAGAATTTGCTTCTACCAAGCCAGAGCTCCTTGGCGGCAAGTCCGTGCCGATTACTGCGGTTCTCGGTGATCAACAAGCAGCTCTGTTCGGACACTGCGGCTTTAGCAAAGGCTCTACAAAGATGACTTGGGGTACTGGCGGGTTCCTTCTCTGTAATACTGGAAGCAGCCCTTTTGATAGCAAACATCGTTTACTTAGCACTTTGTTTTTCAATGGCGACGCACAGGTAAAGTATGGACTAGAAGGATCCATTTTTGTGGCTGGCGCAGCCGTGCAATGGCTGCGCGATGGTTTGGGAATAATTTCCGACGCACAGCAATCAAGCGAAATAGCTAGAAGTACAGACTCAACTGAAGGCGTGTACTTCGTTCCGGCCCTCACCGGGCTTGGTGCTCCGCACTGGGATCCAAGCGCGCGCGGCACTATCGTTGGAATCACCCGTGGCACGCGGCGACAGCACATTGTACGAGCAGCGCTGGAGGCAATCGCATATCAAACTTACGATATCGTAGAAGCAATAGAGAATGATTTGAGCTACCCTCTGGATGAATTGCACGTCGATGGTGGAGCAGCAAGAAACAACTTTCTCTGCCAATTTCAGTCAGATATCCTTGGCATGCCTGTAATTCGAGCAGAAGGGCTCGAGATGACCTCGCGTGGGGCTGCGCTTGCGTCCGGTTTGACCGCCCAGTTTTGGAACAGCTTCCAAGAGCTCTCCTCTCTATCAATTTCCAATTCTCAATTTCTGCCACAAATGAAGAAGCCTAAGCGAGAGGAGCTTCTCTATTCATGGAAACAAGCCCTACAGAGAGCTAAAGGATGGGAAGGTTGAGGGTCGCAGTCGTTGGCGCAGGTGTCGTGGGATCATTGATTGCGCGCGAGTTAACTCGGTACAACGCTTACGTCATGCTATTTGAACGGGAGCCAGACGTCGGTTGGGGAGTAACCAAGGCAAACTCGGCAATTATACATGGCTGTTTTCACGAGAAGCCAGGAAGCGAGCGAGCCAGGTTCTGTATAGACGGAAACAGGCTTTATGAGCAAATCGCGCATGACCTGGACATTCCTTTAAGGAAAATCGGCGCCTACGTGATAGCCCTAGATGACCAGCAAGTTCATGCCTTAGAAAAGCTTTATAAGCAAGGTGTAGCAAACCAGACACCAGGGCTCGAGATCCACGATAAGAAAAATGTGCTTGCGCGGGAGCCGAATCTCAATCCCAGCTTGGTAGCCGGTCTCTGGTCACCATCTGTGGCAATAACGGAGCCTTGGGCTATCGCTATAGCTGCAGTAGAAAACGCTACATCAAACGGGCTAGAGCTGCATGTCGAGGAGAAAGTAATAGCTATCGAAACCTCTAGCAATCATGTGCAACAAGTTATCACCAACAAGCGCCAATACAAGGTTGATGCAGTAGTAAACGCCGCTGGCTTGTTTTCTGACCGCATTGCAGAAATGGTTGGGCTTTCTGGCCCAACCATATATCCCCGCCGGGGGCAGTATATACTGCTGGACAAGAAGGCAGGCTCGCTCATTTCATCGGTGATCTTCCCAGCCCCCGATGTGGTTTCTAAGGGGATTCTAGTCGTCCCCACGATTGATGGAGGCGTCCTACTCGGCCCAACCGCCGAGGACCTAGAGCGTAAGCAGAAAGACGCCGTGGAGACTACACGTGATGGCCTGCTTCAGGTGATCGATGGAGTGCGCAAACTAGTTCCAAGAATAGATCTGTCGTTGGTGGTAAAGACATTTTCCGGCCTGCGGCCAGAGACACAAGATAACAAGTTTGTCATTGGCAAAACAGATGTAGCCGGTTTTTTCCAGGCAGCTGGGATGCGCTCGCCTGGATTGACCGCAGCTCCATCGATTGCTTCGTTCCTGGTAAACGATATTATGGCCCAGGAGCTTGACCTCACAAAGAAAGAGTTGTTCAACCCAACGCGCCAAGCAATACCAAGAACTATGGATCTTACAGAAATAGAAGCAAATAAGTTGATAGCATCGAACCCTCATTATGGAAAGCTCATCTGCCAATGTAACCAGGTAACGGAAGGAGAGATCGTCGATGCAATTCATCGCGGTGCCCATACACTGGATGGAGTTAAATTTCGAACTCGGGCTGGCTTCGGCCGCTGTCAGGGTGGGTTCTGTACAGACAAGATCCTGATGATCCTGGCTCGTGAGTTGAATGTCTCTCCAACGGATATCACCTTGCGTGGAGGAGAAAGCTCTGTCGTTGACAGATTACTGAGACAATGAAGAGAATACGCACTGAGGTTCTAGTGGTAGGGGGAGGCGCCGCAGGTATGGCAGCTGCTGCCGCTGCTTCCAATACCGGCGCAAAGACGCTTATGTTGGAGCGGGATGATGAAGTAGGAGGAGTGCTTAATCAGTGCATCCACACAGGTTTCGGTCTTCATCGCTACCGAGAAGAGCTTGCCGGCCCGGAATTCGGACATCGTTTAGCACAAGAGCTTTCCGATGCAAAGGCCGATGTGATAACAGGTTGTACACTCATTAACATTGACCCAAAAGGGCCAACCGCTGAGGCACTTTCCCCGACAAAAAGAATACTGATCAGTCCAAAAGCTATCGTATGGGCAACCGGCGCCCGTGAGCGGCCCTACGGCAGCCTGATGGCCCCGGGTCCCCGGCCAGCTGGTATCTACACCGCTGGGCTCGCTCAACGATTGGTCAACATCCATGGTTACCTGCCCGGCAAACGCGCACTGATACTGGGATCAGGCGATATTGGGCTGATCATGGCGCGCAGGTTGCACTTGGAAGGAATGGAAGTAGCCGCTGTGGTCGAGCTTCAGTCCTGTCCCGGTGGCTTAATGAGGAACGTTGTGCAGTGCTTGGAGGACTATAGCATACCTTTACTATTAAGCCACACTATTATTAGAATTGAAGGGACAAAGCGACTTACGGGAGTCACAATTGCGCAGGTGGATGAATGCCGCAACCCAATTGCCCGTTCAGAAAAGCATTTTGTAGTAGATACCCTGATTCTATCCATCGGTCTAATCCCGGAAAACGAACTCATTATGCCATTTACACCTCTTGATCCTGTGAACCGGGGGCCTTTTGTTAACTCTCTTATGCAGACCAATATTCCATGGATGTTTGCCGCTGGAAATAACGTAGCAATTTTCGACCTTGTCGATTCAGTCGCAGCGGTCGGTGAACTGGCTGGCAAGTCCGCAGCCCTATACTCCAACGGTAAGCTACCAAAGGAACGGCAGACACACCTAAAGCGAGGCAAAAACGTAGCTGCCCTAGTGCCCACATCGATCACTTATGCAGAAAAGGCCAAGCTATACTTGCGCCCTTCCCGAGCTATGGATCAGGCAACTATTCAAATAGGCGATGTTATATCACGCAAGCTACCAGTTGTGCGCCCAAGCGAGATGGTCGAGATAAGCCTGCCCGAAGGCAAACTCTGCCAATTGCTTAAGGGGGCCGAAGCGCAAGTAGAAGTGAAGGCTAGCTGATGGAAAAGCAACTAATCTGTGTCTCTTGCCCCGTCGGTTGCCCTATCAGTGTTAAGATCGAAGGGGGTGAGGTAGTCGACGTAAAGGGAAATCGTTGTGCTCGTGGAGATGCTTACGCTCGGCAAGAGGCAATCGACCCCGTCAGGGTGCTTCCCACCAGCGTGAAAGTAGTTGACGGCACCCATCCCTTGGTTTCAGTTAAGACCGACAAACCTGTCCCGAAAAGGCTAATCCATCAGATCATGAACTACATAAAGAGCCTTTCCGTTGACGCCCCAGTGGAGATTGGACAAGCGGTATCCGAAGACGTACTAGGTACAGGAGCAAACCTTATCGCCACACGCAAAGTCCCCAGGCTGAAAGGCTGACGCGCTATCCAGCCGTCGGTGAACGATCCCTACAGCAGGGTAACTTCCGTTTCTGCCTCAAACAGATGAAGAGTGGTGAGGTTTGGCGATAGCTTGATTATAGAATCTATCTCCACGTGCTGGTGCGGGTCAAGATTGGCAACTATCTGTTGCCCTCCACAGTCAGCGTAGACAAGCAACTCGTTACCCAAGGGCTCTGTTACCTTTACCGTCATCTCCAGAAGGTTTTCCGCTTCTTGCGCCGGAACAGTCAAATCCTCAGGACGTATCCCTACAACTACCTGCTCGGGAACTGTATCAATCCTTCCATCTGATGGAAGCTTGATCTTGAACCCTTCACCTTCTAGGGTAATCACGCCGTCCTCCATACTTGCTCGTCCACTAAGAAAGTTCATAGCCGGACTGCCTATAAACCCAGCCACAAACTGATTCTCCGGATGATCATACGTCTCCTGCGGAGATGCATACTGATGTATCACCCCATCTCGCATCACTGCTATCTTACTTCCTAACGTCATCGCCTCTACCTGGTCGTGCGTTACATACACCGTCGTCGTCTTCAACTTGTGGTGTAACTGCTCAAGCTCAGTACGCATCTGTACACGTAGCTTTGCATCCAGGTTAGATAGGGGCTCGTCAAACAGGAATACCTTTGGATCACGCACGATGGCCCTGCCAACTGCCACTCGCTGCCGCTGACCACCAGACAACTCGCGCGGTTTGCTCTTCAGCTTTCCTTCGATTCCCAAAAGGGATGCCGCCGCTTGCACCCGCTCATCTATCTCCTTCTTGGGAATCTTCCGGAGCTTCAGACCAAACGCCATATTGTTGTATACGTCCATGTGCGGATACAACGCGTAGTTTTGGAAGACCATGGCAATGTCCCGATCTTTCGGAGGCACTCGGTTAACGACTCTATCACCAATTTTCACTTCGCCACTGGTTACTTCCTCCAATCCGGCAATCATTCGCAGTGTAGTGGTTTTCCCGCACCCAGATGGCCCAACCAACACTGTGAATGCACCATCATCCACCTGAAGGTCGATGTCCCTCACCGCGACAAAATCACCGAACTTCTTCAATACCTTTTCGAGCACTACCTCTGCCATAGGCTTTCCTCCAGTACTTAAGTCTTCTTGGGGTCGAGTATCCAACGTTAAAGTGTCAGTTCAATCATATCACAAAACACCATTCGAGCAAAAGATCACACACGTTAGACACTTGTGCTTTGCCGCCATCTCATCCCAACGCTTTAGAAAAGCATATTAGGCTACGCTTGTTCTCACCGTCCACGTATACATCCAGGCCTTTCTCGAAATGAAAGCGTTTGACGTAACGATCCGCCGATATAACGCTTTGCCGATCAAGCAGCTTTCTGTTTAGGTAATCACCCTGGCTCTCATCAAAAGGCAGATAAAGCACGTCACTTGCGACCATATCAGCATAGAAGTGCGTTCCGTACGACACTTCAGGAGAAAACGATTCTGTTGCCATCTCCACAATCACCGCAGCGCCAGCTATCTCACCGTAGCGTACTGGTACGCCAAGCTGTGGATTTGAAGTGCCCCAGCGGCCGGGCCCAATAAGTATGTAATCCATATCATTCAGGCGATCATTGATCCTACCCACTCGGCGAGCGATCGCGTGCCCCTCTTCCCAGCTATATGAGGAGGGATCAACAAATATCAAATCATGAATCCTCCTCCGAACACCGTTTCCCAACACCCTTTGGCCCGCCAGCAGGATGTTTTCAGCATCTATTCTAGGAAGGCGGATGATGCGATGCTGTGATCTTCCGCCAAGAGGACGGGCCTGCAACAGGTAAAGAAGCGGCATTCCCTTTTCTCCTGGCGCTGGGAAGTTAACAGCAAATTCAATATCAATCGGAAGCTCAAACAGCTCTTGCAAGCCCGCTAGTAGTTCTTTCAGCATTGGAGTGAAGGGCATAATGTTGTTAGTACCAATCAGACGCTCAAAGGAGGCAATATACCTGCCCGTTAAAGAAAGGGCAGACACAGGCTCGCTTAGGAAACCATCAGCATCAACGATCGAACACACCTTCTGTAGCACCAAGTTATCAAGTAAAGACAGCCGCACCTGACTGAGCCGCCTGCATCTCATGTCAAGCACATCCACCATCTCCTGGGAGTACTTGATTACCGCCCTTTCTCCTGATCCCTCAGGCCTTAAGCCAGGAATCCTGGGAGAAAACACGCGCGCGTACTCTCTTCCTACAGCACGAGTTCCCACTCCCACAACTAGCCTTACAACACCATCTTCAGAACGAAGGCGCTCACTCCAGGGATAGAAATTGAGAGAGAAGCCAACCCCACCAATTAAGGGATAGAAGAGATTCTCAGGGTAGTGTTGACCGATCATGTTCTGGATTAGGATAGCCATCTTCTCATCTCGCCAAGAAAGGCCGTACCGCTTGCGGTAAGCACGTGCATTTTCTCCAAAGGTCGAAGCGTATACCCGCTTGATAGCCGCTATTAGCTCTTCCAGTCGCTGTGTGTTACTACCAGTGTTTGCCAGGAACTCCGAAAGATAAATACCGGCAAAAGAATGTTCTGCATTGTCTTCCATCAAAGATGATGAACGAACCACAAGCGGACGATGTTCACTTAAAAGGAAGCCCTCTAACACGTTACGAATAGCGGTAGGAAAGCTGGAGGCAACAATACGTTGGTAGAGGGTCTCTGGACCAAGCTTCTCGTCGCACCTGGCGAGCACCGCTTTGCTTATATTGCTTCCATCTATGAACTCATCGAATGCACCAGTGCGTACAACAAGAGAGTCTGGAAACCTAAGAAGGTGATCATATGACGTCAGTGCGTCATGTGTCGCTAAATAGTCCTCTACAAACAACAGGCCACGGGCTTTTCCCCCTATCTCTCCTTCAGCAACAAATCGGAAATTCTCGGGAAGTGAACTAGAAGGAAAATGGTATTTGCCGTCACTGTCTCTGCCAAACCTGTAGAATCCGGACTTTTTCCATGGCCGAGACACATGATTTACCCGCAAATTCTCTTTCATCAAACGCTCCTTGGCCTGCTAGCCTGCGCTTGAATGAGCTATAAGCATTAAGTATGAAACAAGCCTACAGAGCTAACTAAATTGAGACTGCAAGAAGAAAATACCCAAGACCGTCTTAGCATCACGGATACTTCCGGTTTCGATCATTCTTACAAGCTCTGACATGCTGTATGAATCGTAGGCATCGATCTCTTGGGGATCGAAATGGCCTATTTTACTGAGCTGTTCTGCCATGTAAAGGGTAATTTCCTCGTTCGTAAATCCTGGGGACGTAAAGAAGGAGAAGAGGCGCCTCCATTTCTCAGCACTGTATCCGGTCTCTTCTCTCAATTCCCGCTTTGCAGATTCAAGGGCACATTCCCCAGGGTCTATCAACCCCGCTGGAATCTCCCACAATGAATCCCCTACTGCATGGCGATATTGCCTAACCAGAATTATTCTCCCGTTTGGCAGCACGGGGAGTATCGCCACAGCGCCCGGATGAAGGACAATCTCTCGGTCCTTTTCCTCACCAGATGGAAGTGTTACACGATCGACTGTAACGCGAATCAGCCTTCCAGCAAAGACTTCTTCACTGCTTACGGTCCGATTATCATCTGGCGGCGTTGTAGCCAAGATCCAATGCCTTTGCGTTTAACTCTACAAATTTTCCCTTCCCGCCTTTCTCAAGCATATGGGCCATTGTTTCCTTCGCTCTGTCAAGCGGTATTATCCCGGTCTCCTTCAGATATCCACCCAATGCCACCATATTGATTGAGCGAGAACTCCCCGCTTCTAGACTTAAATCATTCAAGGGTAACTTACTTACAGTAATACCGTCTCGCTTCACATCCCGATCGATAAGTGAAGAGTTTAGTATGATGGATCCGCCTCTGGCAACCATCGGCTCGAACTTATCAAGCGAAGGGAGATTCATAGCAATTAACGAAGAAGGCTGATCTACGATCGGCGATCCAATGGCCTCATCCCCCATTACTACTGTACAATTAGCCGTCCCGCCTCTCATCTCTGGCCCGTATGAAGGAAGCCAGGTTACCTCAAGGCCGTGATCCATAGCCGCTTGAGCAAGTATCTTCCCGGCCAGAATCACTCCTTGTCCACCAAATCCGGCAATCACTACCGACTGTTCCATTTCTACCCCCTGTCTACTAGATCCCCAAGGGGGAATACCTTGGTTACCACATTAGCGACGTGCTTAGCTGATTCGACGGGATCCATATGCCAATTGGTAGGGCACGTCGATAGAACCTCAACAAGCGAGTAGCCTTTCCCTTCCACCTGATTTACAAACGCCTTCTTGATTGCCTTGGTTGCGTTGATGATCCGTTTTGTATCGTACAAAGCTTGTCTGGTCACATAAACTGGCGCGTCCAGCTGGGCAATCATCTCAGAGAAGCGTATTGGGTAGCCAAACATCCGTACATCGCGCCCTGTAGGCGTAGTGGTAGTCTTCTGGCCAACAAGCGTAGTGGGGGCCATCTCTCCCCCGGTCATTCCGTATACTTGATTGTTGACAAAGATAACCGTGATGTTCTCTCCCCGGTTAGCTGCATGAATCGATTCAGCTGTTCCTATGCTGGCAAAGTCTCCATCGCCTTGATAGGACATGACAACCAGATTGGGGTCTGCGCGCTTGATCCCGGTAGCCACAGCACTGGCGCGGCCATGTGCAGCCTGCACACCGTCACAGCGGTACCAAAGGTAGGCGAATACAGCACAACCTACAGGAGCTATGATCACTGTCCGTTCAGCGATATCAAGTTCGTCAATTACCTGACCGATGATACGAGTCAAGACTCCATGTTGGCAGCCCGGGCAGTAGGTAGAGCGTGCCTCGGTCAGGCTCTTGGGCCGCGAGAACACCTTAACCATATCATTTGCATCAGCAGACATATTTCTTCACCTCGCTCAGGATTCCAAGCGGAGTTGGGACCACCCCTCCCATCTCTCCGTAGAACGGGGTATCCGCTCGCTCAGCAACGGCTAGTCGAACGTCCTCCCACATCTGACCGGCACTCATCTCGACTGTCAGCACAGTCTTCACCCGTTCAGAGAGACTTCTCAACGGCATGTAAGGATACGGCCAAAGGGTTATTGGCCGGAACAAGCCAAGTTTTATCCCTTCCCCTCTCGCTAGACGGACAACCGTCTTTGCGATACGGGCCGTTGTTCCATAAGCCACTATTATGATATCTGCATCCTCAGTCTCTAACTCTTCGAAGCGAACCTCGTTTTTCTCGATCTGATGGTAACGTTTTTGAAGCTCAAGGTTCATCTGCTTTAGAACCTCAGGATCCAGGTCAAAGCTTAGTATGATGTTAGGCTGTCTTCCCTTAGCCCCAGTCGTCGCCCATTCCTTCTTAGGAAGAGATGCTACATCGATCGGCTCAGGTAGCTCAACCGGCTCCATCATCTGCCCCAACATCCCATCAGCAAGGACCATAACCGGAGTGCGATACTTGTCGGCAAGATCGAAAGCCAGCATTGTCAGAGTCCCTGCCTCTGGAACAGTTGACGGGCCAAGAACTATCATATGATAATCGCCATGCCCTCCTCCTTTCGTCGCCTGGAAGTAGTCGCTCTGCGAAGGGGCAATATCCCCCAACCCCGGCCCGCCACGCACTATATTTACTATCACCGCAGGGAGACTGGATCCAGCAAGGTAAGAGATCCCCTCCTGTTTCAGGCTGATCCCGGGAGATGAAGAAGAAGTCATCGTTCGTACCCCCACTGATGCAGCACCGTAGACCATGTTGATAGCGGCCAATTCACTCTCCGCCTGAATAAAGGTTCGCCCTAGCTTGGGCATGTTAGCCGCCATATGCTCAAGAAGCTCGGCCTGTGGCGTAATAGGATAGGCAAAATAGCACTGGCAACCAGCGCGTATGGCTGCCTCCGCAATCACCTCATTTCCCCTCATCAGCAACCTTTCCGACATTATTCCCTCCTAAAAACCGCTTTCAGTAAAGAATCGCAGCATCTAAACTACTTAGCTGAAGCAGTCGCTTTCTCCTTATACACTTCAATCGCAATATCAGGACAGGCGTAAGCACAGAAGGCACATCCAATGCATCCCTCCGGTCGCTCTAGTTGAACAATGTTGTACCCGCTACGGTTGATTTCTGTCGAGAAGGAAAGTACGTGAGTTGGACATGCCTCAATGCATAACCCGCATCCCTTGCACCGCTCCTTGTCGATCACAACCATCCCTTTTGGCATGGCGACCTCCATGTTAGCGCTTATTGTTGTAGAACTCCTCGCTGAGGCGCTTCCCGCGGTTCTTGCGCAGCCGGCTGAGACGCTTTTCCGCCTTACTGATCCACGCCTCCATCCTCTCTTCGATGGATGGCATTTCCACCTTTACATCGTTGCCCTTGACGCGAGGAGTGTTATTGGTCAATACGTAGTTAAGCTTGTTGAATTCCTGATCGAACTTGCTCGCACTGCTGTCAGCTGGTCTGTCTTCTACCGCCAGGACGTAGCTTCCTTGCTCATCGAGCAGACCAACTGTTACTCGAATCTCGCCACCAAGCTGGAAGCGTCGCATCTCTTCAAGGGAAAAGGAAGCACAAACAGGAACAAGCCCCCTCTCCTCATCGGATAGTGAAACCACTAGTCCCTTATCTGTTACATCCAAGATCTTCCCAATAACTCTCTTTCCCGCCTCTAACGGCATCAAATCACCTGGTTCTGTAGGGCTTCTAGCCGGTTGAATGCCCGTAGTTTGTCAACCTATCGCGCAACCTTTTTCACCCTTCCTGATTTGATGCAACGAGTACAGGCATTAATCCATACCTTTTTCCCATCTATGTACGCGTGCACACGCTGGATGTTGGGCATTCGCGAACGCTTCGTGTGACGCATGGAATGGCTTACCTGATTGCCGGCCGCAGGCCGCTTTCCACAAATATCACAAACTTGGGACATCAAACTCACCCCTTATAGAACTAATAATTTATCTTAGCCAATACAGGCTCAACATATATTGGTTCAAGTTCATAGAGCTGGTCTTGAGAATAGACCTCAGCGCCAAGGCACGCCACCACAGACGAAACCTGTCTATCCATCTGATAGACAGACACGTGTGGGCCCTCACGCTCTGCAAGACGCCCACGCAGTGCCGGAATACTATTGCCGAAAACACTCACTGGCCTCTTCTCTGCAAAAACCATTTCCACAACCTGATCTCCTGTCAACACTTCCGCTTTCCGCAACGGTTTATCCCCGTGGAACCACTTCACATAATGCAGGTCACGACGATTCTCAATCACTACACATTCATATGCATTACCATCAAACGATAAACCATCGCGAAAAATCCTCCATCCGTCGATTCCTACCAACGGAATCCCTGATGCATGGCATATCCCTTTCGCCGTCGCTAGCCCTATTCTTAAGCCAGTAAACGACCCGGGGCCAGTATTCACACTCACCAGGCCAACCTCAGAGATAGTCATCTTGCAATGATCAAGCGCTTCATCAATCAAGGGCAATAGCTCCTCTGCATGCTGCAGAGGAGTTTTCATACTTATTTCCATAAGTAGTTCAGCGTTCTTGCGCAAGGCAACTCCGCCTTCTGATCCCGATGTATCTATCCCCAAAGTTATCATTCTACAACAATGGTAATTGCCAAACTATCTGTTTTCAAGCAATGATCGTCTCTTCCGGCCATTTAGAACCTGAAAGCAACTGGCGAGCATGCAAAACATCAAGCCCCATCTGGCGACTTAGTTCGGAAAGCGTTGAAAAATACCTATCATCGCGGATCCTTTGTAGGACATGGACTTCCAGCGTTGCCCCGTACAAATCTTGGAAAGAAGCTTCATACCTCGCAGGATCACTTTCTGGCGTTAGCAAGTGCACCTCAAGACGCTGCGTTCTACCATCAACCGAAGGTCGCTTTCCTGCGTAGAGCAAGCCTGGTGATTTATCGCCGCTCCAGAAAACTCTTACTAAATAGATCCCATCACCTGGGGGAAGGATTCCATCACCGATCGTCAGATTTGCTGTTGGATAGCCTAGAACGCCTCCCAATCGATCTCCGTGGACAACTTGGCCAAGAATGATCGGCGGGCGGCCAAGTAGCCTGGCTGCCTCTTCGACCTTCCCTTTGGAAACTAGCCAGCGAATGCGGGTACTGCTAACTGGTACCCCATCTATAACAACGGGAGGCACGACAATAACCGCTGTGCCTTTAGAATCGCATAACTCTCTTAAAAGGCTTGCATCGCCAGCACGGCCCTGTCCAAAACGAAAGTCCTTCCCGACCACAATTGCGCGGGCGCCAAGGTCTTCAAGCAACACATTTTGCACAAACTTCTTTGCGGGTACATAAGCAACATCTTGAAAGCTAACCCTTGCTACCCGCTGCACATACCGTTCTAGAAGGCTGACCTTTGCCCACTCTGGCAGAAGCAGGCCTTGCGCCCCTTTTCCCGCAGCGAGGCGCGGAGGAAACACGAACGAGTACGCTATGCGTTCAAGGTGCTCCCCCGCAGCTACCTCATCAAGCTGTTCAAGGATGCGCTGGTGTCCTAGATGTACACCGTCAAACGTTCCGATCGTCACGGCGCTATTGCCTTTACTGATTCTAGACATGGTAGACTAATGTTAACACAAGCAAGCACTGCTCGCAGACATGTTTAACTGGGACGCATCTTACGCAGTTTCGCCGGGATCTACGCTTCATGACCGCATGCCAAGCAGCACGTTTTTCATCGTAACCTAGCCATGAGACGCGGAGCAGCAAGATGAGGACACCGCGACAACAAAAGGACAGACTTGACATTTACTGTGTATTACTGTAGTATACATAAGAGATGATACAGTATGATGGCAATGGATCGTATGGTGACACGTATTATCGCGCTAGTGCTGACTACACTTCTCATAGGCGTCGTTGGGTGGGCAAGGATAGATCAGATTGAGCAGAAACCAACCATCAGTCAGACGGAGATCTCGCCACTTCATGATGATTCTGGGTGTATAAAGCTTTTCTGTGGAGGGGTCTGCGTAGAAAATTTCGGCAACTGGGTTTGTCGAACGAAAGAACGGTCCGAACGCTACGATGAACAAATGCAGCCATTGCCGATACTGGTTCGTGTCAGGGGCGACTGTTGGGTCTCCACTCTTTATGGAAACTACTACTGGAGCTGCACAAGGAGCGTTAGAGGCTCAGGATGTGTAACGGCCTATACCCAGTGCACAAAATTCGCAGTTTTCGTTACTCTTGCTGGCAATGATGGGTGGTGCTCATGCCAAGAACGATAGCTTTATTCTTATTCCTGGCGAGTCTGGCTCCATTGGCGGTACTGGGACAGGAAGTTGGCCTTTTGGGTGAAGTAGTACCATGGCCGATACCGTGCGCGGACATCTCCATGCACCCTCTAATGCTCCACGACCATCCACTCGAGCCCCTCGAGTCGGCGCCTACTTTATCCGGCAGTCGAGGCTATTACTACGGAATACTGCCGCTTGGCTCAGGCTCTGACCCAGGGATAACTGTGGTTGTCTCACAGCACGGGGAGCCATGGATTATTGTCGATGTCAACAATGATGAGGACCTAGCAAACGACAACAGGGCTGGTGATAGAGAACGTATTGACGCGCGCACCTACCGCTGGCAGGTGACCGTGGATGTTGAGTACAACGAAAAAGGGACAGTAAGTCGCCTCCCATACCATGTCCTCATACTAGCAAGCTTCTCCTATGCAACAGAGCAGTACGAGTACTGGTACAGTTGTTTTTGCCATCGGCGTGGGCTCGTCGATCTTGGTAATACCTTATATCCGGTTGCCATCACTGATCTCTCATCTACAGCTAGGTACGATGACCTCTCCAACATATTTCTCTCAATAGATACTGATGGAGACGGTGAATTAGATATGCGTCCTGAATCACATGAAGTCTATCGCCCTAAAGAGCCATTTCAGGTCCAGGTACAAGACGTTGTCTACGCCATTACCTCAGTATCCGAGGATGGATGCAGGATCAGCCTAGAGCGTGTCGGCAACGCCGAAATGCGCAGCATCATTTCCGTTGGTCACACGGCACCTGATTTTTCCACAACAACGCTTGACGGCCACGATATTCGCCTTTCTGACTTCCGCGGGAAGGTTGTCGTTCTAGTCTTCTGTCCAGTGTTCAAAACAACTGATTGCCCAATGTGCGACACAGCATCACCCTCAAGCATTCCTAGAATCTCATCTAGAATGTCCGACATCCGTGATGCGATTGGCTTGTTTCGTGATGGTATTGTCATGCTGACTGTATATACAGGATCAAATCCTCTAGATACGGATCAGACAACCAGTTCCAAATTGTCAACTGAGATCGAGCTATACGACCCCCGGATCACAGAATCCTACCGACGTTCAAACGGGCTGCTAATTATCGACCAAATGGGAGTCATTGCTGGGATGGACGAAGCTTGGTACACCATCTGGTGCGGCGTGCCGCGAGGAGGCTATCACCACCTCACACTACCGGAGATCGATGACATTCTTACTAACCTGTTAGAAGCCACATTGATCCCCCAAGGGCAATAAGAACAAGCATCCGCCGCCAGGATACGACACTGAATCATGTAAAGCCGCTCTACTAAATGAAGCCATGTTTCTTCTGCTCTGAGCGCTCATTCAAGCCTTGATGTGGATTTCACTCGCATCAAGAGCCTGGAAGATGGGAGCCCATCGTAGACGCCATCTGTGCAGTTGTACAAAGCAATTTTAGTTCCCTCAAGTATTCTGGTTGTCACGGTTGACCAACGGGAGCGCCCTCTTGTAAGATTTGTCTGTCATGCCAACAGAGAGAACTGTAGGAATTCAAGCTTCAGAAGACGACTCCCTTGTAAACCTGCGCCCAGCTAGGCTTAGCGATTTTGTGGGGCAAGAAGACGTCAAGGAGAAGCTTGAAATATACATCGCTGCAGCACGTGGTAGAGAGGAGCCGCTTGATCATGTATTGCTGCATGGTCCCCCGGGGCTAGGGAAAACTACCTTGGCACAGATAATTGCTCACGAGATGGGCGTAAATATGCGCACTAGTTCAGGGCCAGCTCTGGAGAAAGCCGGAGACCTTGCTGCAATACTGACTAACCTCAAACCACATGATGTTTTTTTTATCGATGAGATCCATCGCCTGCGCAGAAATGTGGAGGAGATCCTGTATCCGGCAATGGAAGACTACAAGATAGACATAATCTTAGGGGAAGGACCAAGCGCTCAATCGTTACGTATTGATTTACCACCCTTCACCCTCATTGGGGCAACCACTCGTGCTGGTTTGATATCCGCGCCAATGAGAGACAGGTTTGAGGTGGCGTTTCGGCTCGCGTTTTACCGAATCGAAGACCTGGAGAAGATTATTGTTCGAGCCGGCAGCCTTTTGGGGGTAGAAGTCACCCAAAATGGTGCACAGGAGCTAGCCAGGCGTTCACGTGGAACCCCACGCATTGCTGTTCGGCTTCTCCGTCGGACGCGCGATGTGGCGCAGGTGAGCGGGAAACAGAAGATCGACCAACAAGCCGCAAACCGTTCGTTAGAGCTGCTTCGCATAGATGAAGTTGGTCTGGATTCGCTGGATCGGGCACTTCTGGAAGCAATACTGGTGAAGTTCGACGGAGGTCCAGTCGGTTTAGATACTCTAGCAGCCTCCCTTTCGGAAGAAAAGGACACCATAACCGATATGGTTGAGCCCTATCTTCTACAGGAAGGGTTTATCCAGCGCACGCCTCAAGGGCGTACCGCCACCGAGCGTGCATACAAACACTTACAGAAACAAAGCCTCGATCGGCTTCTTTAATCAGCGCTGAAGCGCTCATAGAGCCGCTTCATATTAGTGATGAATTCTCGCACCACACCAAAGAATCGCCGCCAATCATAGATAAGCGCAAGCACTATCCAGGCAACGTAAACATAGGCAGCATGAGGAGCACAGTAGTAAGCGACAACCAGCGGAAGAACAACTAGCGGAAAAGCAAAGGACATCGTTACAGATTTCGATTGGCAGAAAACGATGAACACGGCTGCCACTGTCACATAGATGGCAGCCGGCAAGACAGGAACAAAACCCGCCATGATAAGGTAGAATAGTGCAGAGAAAACCATTACCATATCAAAGGCAAACTCGTGTTCCCCCACCCACGTCGGTTCCTTGTTCTCGCGTCGAGCAATGCGCCCATCCAGGATGTCGGTAGTCCACCCCACCATAGTGAGCAAGATAACCCAATCAAGGGCTTCCCGGCCAACTAGACTCAGGCCTCCTATGACTAGGGCTATCACTCCGCGCGATGCAGTTAAAATATCAGGGGCCTTGCTCATCCGTATTCACCATAGATCATTATAGTACTGCCGGCATAAGCAAGGCAAACATCCCTCAAATAGTACGCTTCCAGACTGAAGGGATAATCATACCTAAAAGAATCATTATGCTTCCTATCAACTGCCATCTACCAAGTTTTTCGCCAAGCAGTAAAAAGCCAAATAACCCCGCAAAGACTGGCTCCATGGTAAGAATAATCGCGGTGTAAGAAGCCGTAGAGGATGACTGGAAACGGTTGAGCACGTAGTAAGCAACAGCCGTAGCAAAAACCCCTGTAATTAGAATACCCTCAATTACCGCACCAGAGAAGGTAAGAGAAAATCTCTCAATTGTCGCCGCCCCAATAAAGCTGAACAAGGTAACAACTGCCACCTGCACTAGCAGAAGCTGCCGGTAGTCAGTTGTACGGACAAAGCGATCTATGAGGATTATATGAAACGCAAAACTAACTGCGCAGATAAGAGTCAACAGGTCTCCCCTGTTTAGGGTTGCAGATCCTTCATTTCCAGCA
Organism: uncultured Thermotogae bacterium; assembly: GCA_964552295.1. Lineage (GTDB taxonomy): Bacteria > Bipolaricaulota > Bipolaricaulia > UBA7950 > UBA9294 > M55B144. Next base: position 45,285 of record CAZKFV010000021.1, read on the forward strand.
ACCAGCAGAAACAACCCCCCGGCGGCAAGCAATGCCCCAAACCAGACCAGAGGCTTAACTCGTTTTCCAAATAGAAGCGATGCTGCCAAAGGCACAATTACCACCGACAAACCAGTAAGCAGGCCGCTCTTTGTTGCAGTTGTGTAAACCAGGCCCCATGTCTGAAACAGGTATCCCGAGAAGAGCGCAGTACCAACGATTAATCCAGCACGTAAAGAGCGTAAGCTTAAGGGTCTTAAATGTCTTCTCAGCAAAATAGCGAGAACCGCAAGAGCGATGAAGAAACGTATTGCTAAGAAAGTAAACGGCCCCACCTGCGACATTCCTTGCTTAATGAGCACAAACGTCCATCCCCAAATGACCGTTATCGACAGGAGAGCAAACACCGATGAACTCTTCACAGCAATCCCTTCGGAAGCTCTCCTCGCAATACGCGTGGGGGATCAGTTGTAAGGTCCAAAATGGCGGATGAAATACCAGTGCAAGCCTTAGAGCCTTCTATAACAAGGTCAACACTGCGAAATCCTTCTATTATCTGCTCGATGTCGGTTAACGGCGGATGTCCTGATCGGTTGACGCTAGTTCCGAAAAGTGGCCGATCTATTCTGCGCATAATGCTACCAAAGAATGGATGGGAAGGGACACGAATGCCAACCTTTCCATCAAGTACCGTTGCCGGAGGTGCCTGATCGCTTGCTGGCAGAATGAAGGTGATTGGCCCCGGAAGGAAACGCTCAAGCAACCCTTGCATTCGGGCATCCGGCAGAGCGAAACGCTCTATTTCCCCCACCGAGGGTAGGTGCAGGGTGAACGGACGAGAGGGGTCGCGCTTCTTCATTCTGCGAACATGCTCAAGTGCACGCTCGTCCCACGCTCCTCCGCCAATTCCGTACACTGTGTCGGTTGGAAATATAAGGGTTCCTCCTGTCTCCAGCAGGTTCTCTAATATAACCTGAAGCCGTTTATCGCCCTCTTTTACAACCAGCATTCCATTCCCTCGATGACCTGTTGGGTATCCGTGCGGCTCAATATACGCACAATAGCCTCCTGGAACAAGGTGAAACAGCTAAAGGTATCTGCTAGTATCCTTTCTAGCTGTGATGTCTGGAGAACAAATACAAGCACTAGGAGGAAAGCGATGACCGAAGGAGACAACAGCTACCTGTATCTGCCCGATTTGGGTGAAGTGGACGAAGTGACAATTGTAGAATGGCTAAAGACAGAGGGAGATGACTTTTCCATGGGAGAAGATCTGGTTGAAGTTGAAACCGAGAAGACAACCTTCATCGTAGATGCTCCTGCCGCTGGGCGGATCGAACAGATCCTTCTTAAGCCTGGTGAACGAGCGCATTTAGGCGATAGGCTTGCAAAGCTAGTTACCTCAAGATGAGGCAAGTCGTTCATATCCAGCTTGTAAAGACCGAGTATTCGCGCTCGCATGCTCTGCAGGCAAAGCTACATGAAATGCGCTGCCGAGGGGACTTGGGTGACACCATCATCACGGTAGAACACGATCCTGTCTTCACCCTGGGCCGAACCGGATCCAGGAATAACATACTCGTTTCAGAGCAAGAGAGGCAGCAATTGGAAATCCCGGTCTACGAAATAGAGCGGGGAGGAGACATCACCTACCACGGACCAGGCCAGCTTGTCTGTTACCCGATAATCGATCTGAGAGCCTATGGGAAGGACATCAAACGCTACATATCATCCCTGGAACAGGCGATGATCGATCTGTGCGCCGACTACGCGATCGAAGCTGCACGACGTATAGGCTATCCTGGTGTTTGGATTGAAGAGCACAAGATAGGATCTATAGGTGTTTCGGTTCGCCACTGGGTCACAATGCATGGTTTGGCATTCAACATCAATGTTAACAAGGATCATTTTGCCATGATTAACCCCTGCGGCCTCCCGATCCGAATGATCTCCTTGGCCGATCTTACCCCGGAATCTGTCACACTCAATGATGTAACCCAAAATCTGTTAAGGCATATGCAATCGATCTTTGGATGGGATATCGTACCGGTAGATGAAAGTATGTACTGGAGGCTACTAGATGACTGACCGCCCAACATGGCTCAAGGTAAGGTCCAACAGTGCGACTGAGGCAGAAGGAATGCGCACAGTAAGACGAATTCTTGCTGATTACAACTTGACAACTGTGTGTCAAGGCGCCCGCTGCCCCAATGCAGCCGAGTGCTGGGGAGCAAAGACAGCTACTTTTATGCTCCTGGGCAGCATATGTACTCGGGCCTGCCGCTTCTGTGCAATACCCACTGGTAATCCGCATGGATTAGTTGATCAAGATGAGCCAATTAGAGTGGCTGAGGCGTGCTCTGATCTAGGGCTCAAGTACGTTGTACTCACTTCTGTGGACAGGGACGACCTAACAGATGGAGGAGCCTGTTTGTTTGCAGAGGCAATCAAGCAGGTTAAGAAGGTATCACCAGGGATAAAAGTGGAGGCGTTGATCCCCGACTTTTCTGGAGATAATGAAGCATTTGTAACACTAGCTGATAGCTACCCAGACGTGATAGGCCACAACGTAGAGACCGTTCGCCGACTATCACCGGGGCTTCGTGATCCAAGGGCTAGCTACGACCTATCGCTACATGTTCTTCAGAAAATCACCGAGATCTCTCCAAATATCATAACAAAGAGCTCACTTATGTTGGGATTGGGAGAGAAACCAGGCGAGGTTCAAGATACCCTCAGGGACCTCAGAGATGTGGGGGTTAGGGCTGTTACCCTCGGGCAGTATCTTCCTCCATCACGTTATGCCGCTCCACTGACCCGCTATGTTCATCCTGACGAGTTCGAATCTATTGCCCAACAGGCTAAGGATATGGGCTTCTGCTTTGTAATGTCGGGGCCCTTGGTACGAAGTTCATATCGAGCTGCCCAGACAATAAACGCATGCTCCGGCTAATAGTCGACCTGGCACCCAGAGACCCATCGCTTGGCCTCGCCCTAGAAGAAGCCCTCTTGGAAACCGCTAAACTCCAAAACACTTGTACCCTACGTCTTTGGGTAAACGATCGGTCAGTAATCATAGGCAGATCTCAATCAGTAGCGTCCGAGGTCAATCAACGTATCTTGCGTGCCAAGTCTATTCCAGTGCTTCGCCGGCTCAGTGGCGGGGGAGCTGTATACCATTACCGTGGAAATCTTAACCTATCAGCTTTTCTAACCAGTACACATACCCTAAGCAATATGTCCCAAACCTACGCTGCGTTCGCTCATATTTTTGCCCGTATGCTATCCCAACTGGGCGTAAAGGCAGAATCAAGCAGAAACTCAATACTGATAGGAAAGAAGAAGATCGCTGGAGCAGCGCAGGTAAGGTCGAAAGGCTTAGTGTTGTATCACACAACCTTTATGGTAACCCCCCCGCTTATCCCGATAGACAGTCTTCTTCTAGCTATGCAGAAGGATTACCGTACTTCCTTTGTTGCTTCACATCCACTGCCTATTACAAGCCTTGCCCAGGTAGTACCTGGAATTACAATGAGGGCGTTGATAGACCCATTAAGTGACGGTGTGGCCAGGCTAGTGAGGCGCGCATTGCAGGAGGACACTTACTCCAAGCGGGAACTAGATCGTGCAAAGATCTTGCAACAGGAAAGATACGGTAACGATAGATGGAACCTGTCTCGTTAGCAGATGAAATGATTATCGCTTGTCAGATCAAGCGTCAGCCACGTGGGTTGGTTTCTATAGCCAAGCGTTGTGTGCACGGTTACCCGCAGGTAGTGACCGTTTACCCACTATTTGACGGCAAACCATTTCCGACTCTGTTCTGGTTAACCTGTCCATTGCTCCAGTGTGAGCTGGCAGCATTGGAAGCAGCGGGAATGATAGCCCGCCTGGAGCAAAGCATTGCTACAGATGACAAACTTGCCCAACAGCTAGCTACGGCTCATCGCGCATACATGAAAGAACGTAACGGCTTGCTCTCAAAAGAGGATCTTGAGTATCTCGAGAAACACAAGATGCTATTTTCTCTGTTAGAAAGGGGTATAGGAGGCATAGCCGATTTCAGCAAGATAAAATGCCTGCACATGCACGCAGCCCACGCCCTCGCAAGGCGCAATCCAATAGGTAGGATCGTCCTAGATAAACTCGATCAGCTTGATTGCCCTCAAGAAACAATAATCTGCTCCGCCTATCAAAAGACGGAGCAGACTAGATAACTTCTTACTCTACCTTAGACTCTTACGGATCCGCCTCTACAACAGGCGGTCTATTAATGTTTTCTATGTGAATAACGTACGAGTCACAGGCAATCGCCCCACACTCATCAGTTACGGTCAGGCTCACGGTGATGTTCTCTCCCTGGCAGGCGTCCACTTGGGGAGCAGTAAAGCAAGGAGTTGGTGAGAAGGCATCGTCAAAGCTTCCGCCAGACGTTGTCCAGTAATAGCTTAGCTTACCGCACTCTGGATCGGTAGCGTCTGCCTGAAGAACGCGCGAACTTCCTTCCTTCATCGATAATCCGGGCCCCAATTCTACCCGCGGAGGCTGATTCAGGTTACGCACGTTCACGGTAACCGTATCTTCCACAGTTGCCCCACAGGAGTCCGTAACCGCTAGCCTTAACACAACATACTCCCCCTCGCAAGGCTGAGTCATCGGTGCTCTGTAAACAGGGTTCAGTATCGTTGGGTCACTGAGCGCCCCCTTACCAACCGGCACGGTCCAACGATATCTTAGCGGCCCTCCGTCCGGGTCAGATGCACTTGCGCAAAGCTGTACAGACTTCCCTTCATCGACGATCACGTTGCTACCTGCATCGACGGTGGGATCAAGATTAATGTTGTTGATGTGCAGAACGAACGAATCCCGACCCTCGGCTCCGCAGCTGTCTGTAGCAACCAGAGTAATACAGACATCTATTCCCTCACAGCAATCGGTCATCGGCGCGGTGTAGATAGGATCCAGGCTAGTTGGATCATCCAATGAGCCAAGCTCCGCGCTCCATTGTACACTAACTACATTGCAGTCTTCGTCGTTGGCGGTTCCATGTAGCTGGATTGAAGAACCCTCATCCACGGATTTTAGTACCTTACCACAGGGTTGGGGAACCGGAGGCGGCGCGGGCATCGCCGGCTTCGGGCATGCTGCAGTGGTAAGCGGGCAAGCCGGCAAACACGGAACGCATGAACCGTATACAATCTTTCCTTGCCAAAGCGTATCATCTACTCCATCGGTGTAGAGTATATTGAGTCCAGATCCACCAAGAAGCTTATCAACCCCAGGCCCGCCGCAGAGAACATCGTTACCAGCTTCGCCTTCAAGGGAATCATTACCGCAATCTCCGCAGAGATGGTCATCGCCGTTACCGCCAAACAAGATATCGTCGCCTGGGCCGCCGCAGATGATGTCACATCCGTTTCCTCCCTCGATGATATCGTTACCTTCTCCACCTATAAGAATGTCGTTTCCATCAAGGCCCATTATAAAATCATCGCCAGCAAGACCCAGGATCAGGTCATTTTCTGGGGTGCCATACAACCTGTCATTACCATCAGTGCCATAGATCACATTTGTTATCCCTAGGGCCGCGTACTCTGGCGGGATCTCGCTTTTTGCTGGCTCAGCCGTTGTAGCAGCGGTAAGTGCTTTGAGAAGATCCTGCGACTGGCTGACGTGGTAATAGCTACCCCCTGTTGACTCTGCCATTCCAGTTAGTTCTTCGCGCACCGCTGGGTCAACGTCGAGGCCAATTACGTGAAGAACTATGGGCGGGCTCATCGAGGCAAGCATTCTTGCCACTACTATCGGATCACCCTCACAGGTTTCTTCTCCATCACTTACCAGGATCACTGTACGATCACCAGAAGCCGAAGAAAGGGCTTCAGAAGCCTCTACAAGTACATCTGCCAGCGGTGTCAAACCCTTTGCCTCTAAGGCATAGATGGAGCTTATCATGGTACTGATCATTTGATCGTCAAGAGACTGTATCGGAAAGAGAAGCTCGATATCCCCGCAACTAGCTTTCCTATCCGTTTTCACAAGCCGATGTCCAAAGACGAATAACCCCACATTGGTACCGTCAGGTAGTTTTTCCCATACTTGAACAAGGGCATCTTTAGCGGCATCGATCCGCGACCCGCCTCCAAGCGGATTGTTCATGCTATTGGACGCATCAAGAACAAAGACGATGCTGTCAGTAGCCCCAAGAGCTATGCCCGAAAACACAAAAGATCCGAGCACTAGAGCCATTAGAAGCCACGTTTTGGTTCCCATAATTATTTCCTCCTTAGTCTTTCCTCACACACGCCTACTATCATAGCAGAATCACACCACTAATTTCCGTGATTAAGATCACAATCGCTGGTTATTCCAAAATGCCGCACTTGAAGCTTGAGAGAGTACTTCTTCTATTCGAGACACTCCAGGAGTTGGCGTCTCTTCTGCACAGCGATTAGCGCGCGTACTCTTCCATCTTTGCAGACGCCGCAACCAAGTACATCCCCGCGGTAGCAAATGGCTACGTACCCATCATCAACAACGACGGAAACGGATTGCCCGAGAAGAAGTTTCCTGAGCGTGTTCAAGTCGTCAATTTCCACACGAGACGCCCTTACGCGATCCGCCAGCAGGCGAAGGAATACAGAGGTTGGCTTAAGTCCCTGCGGCATTCGGCGCAGTGCCCGCACCCCCGCAGGACGGCTTGACTCCACTGCTGATGTAGTTGGCGCACTCGTCGCCCAAATCTCACCTGTCTTTTGTTCTATGAATGTCAACTGGTTTAAGAATTCTAGCGAAACACCAAACCGAGAGGAAAACAAATAAACAATCTCCTCACGCAGGCTTTCGGATAAAAGCAATGAACCCTCCTCCACTGTCAATGTCATGGGGATATATTCTTACACAACGCTCTACCTCAAGCGCGTATTCCTGCCCTTGCCAGCGGGTGACTGCCGCATGCGTATGAAATGGAACGCTCACTTCATCAATTGACGCTTCCCTCTCAGACAGTAGGTATGAGACCACTGCCTCGTTCTCCTCCGGGGCGAATGTACAGGTAGAATAAACAAGAACGCCACCTGGTTTCAGGAGATCGTACGAGCGCAGGATCAGCCGTCGCTGCAAGCGGGACAGACGGTCAACGGTAGATTTAGTAGCTCCATCTCTAAGTGATGGTTCCTTACGGATTGTGCCTTCAGCAGAACAGGGAGCATCAAGAAGAATCCTATCGAAGCTTACGCCCATGGGAAATGACTCACCCCTATAGGAGGTTACGGTAGCATTAAGAACCCCCAGCCGGTTTATATTGGCCATCAGCGACGGCTGCCGTTTGCCAACCGGTTCATTTGCTATTAGTGATCCCCGATTATGCATGTAAGAAGCGATCTGTGTACATTTGCCGCCTGGAGCAGCGGCTATATCAAGTATTTGATCTCCTGGCCGCGGGTCAAGTACTCGTACAGGGACGGTCTGTACAGCCTCTTGGATGTAGAACATACCCAGCCAATGTTCAATTGTCTTGCTCGGTTTACCTTGGTTGACTAAGAAAAGGTCGTCCGCCCAATCTATTTTAGAGACTACGAAGCCACAGTTTGTTAGACGAAGATATACTTCCTCGGGGGATGCTCGAAGCGTATTTACCCTGATCGTTACTGGCAGAGGGCGAGCACACGCCGACCTGAATGCTTCCCAATCGTTTATGATCTCCTGGTATCTGGAGAGCTTCTCTTCTTTCTTCATGGACTGACAATGCTTAGCGTCTCAGCATGGATTGCCCCATTAGTTGCCACTATTCCATCCTGTGAATTGACGATCTTGCCCCCAAGGAGATTGGAACTCGCTCCACCTGCCTCTGCAATCAGCAGCTTTCCGGCAGCAATATCCCAGGGCCAAAGAGAAAGATACCAGGCCACATCTATCCTGCCCGATGCAACATATGCCAAATCAAGACAGGCAGAACCATACGTCCTAATAGCTCTGACATGAGGAATCACTTGGGCAAGCCTGGACTGAGTAAACATTGCCAGTTCCGGCCGCGAAGAGAAACCTACCCCAACCACACAACCTTCAAGCGAGGCTTGGGCACTTACCCTTATCGATCGGCCGTTCAGGGTCGCCCCTTCTCCTCTGATTGCGGTGAATAGCTCGTTTCTTACCGGATCGTAAGTGCAACCCACAAAGCTTTCGCCATCGCGTGTCAAGGCAAGGGAGACCGAAAAGTGGGGTATACCACGCAGGAAGTTATTGGTTCCATCCAACGGGTCTATTAACCAAGTATAAGGGGACTTTCCTTCTATCCTCGTCCCCTCCTCCGACACGATTCCATGATCGGGAAAGCTATTGCGGATTATGTCCGTCAGAACCTTCTCCGAGCGGCGATCAAATATGGTCACCGGGTCATATTTATGCGATTTAGCCTGTGTATACTTCTCCTCGTTTATGCCCTTTATGAGTATTTTTCCTGCTCTCTTGACCGCATCGCTAGCAACCCCGAGCGCTTCTTGCATACTATCTTCCAATTGCCAGTCTCTCTGCCAGGGAGTGCGGAAACCCCGCCTGGTCAATGGCTTGCATCACCAACCCTGTGTCGTAGGAAACGCGCTTAAAGGTGATCCTCCCACGCCCGTGGTCCAGGCTCATAATCGCATACGCAGCACGCGGGTCGCCATCACGCGGTTGCCCAACGCTCCCTGGATTGATCATGTATTTCCCTGCAGGATCTATATCAAGTATCTCTCGGGGATCAATTCGCTCCACCCTGCCAGAAAAGCTAGTGTATCCTCCTTGGATGTGAGAGTGTCCAAACAGACCAATGGGGCGACTCAAAAGTCGGAAATTTTCTTTGGCCACAAACAGGTCACGTATGTATTCCCACAGTGGTCCACGCAGACTTCCATGAAAAATAACGAATTGATCCTCAGTGTAAATCTTTTCAAGCCCAGCCAGAAAATCTATGTCGCCCGAGGAGAGAACCGTTCTGGTCCATGTTGAAGTAGCCAACGCCTCCGTTGTGAAGGCATCTGCAGGGAACAGGCCAGCAATCGCTGCATCATGGTTTCCCTGAACACTGACAATCTCCATCTCTCGAACGCGCTTGATTACCTCTGCTGGCCATGGCGCATAATCCACCAAGTCGCCGCAGCAAACTATTCTCTCGATCCCAAGCCTGCATAGCTCTCCCAGTACCGCTTCCAATGCTGGGATATTGGCATGAATATCGGAGATTATCCCAATACGCGTCATCCGGTTAACCGATCCATGAGGGAGAAGATAGCTCGACTGGAGATCTCCGTAAAAGCGCCTTCAATCTTTGCCAGCTTCCTTCCAACAGCCTTACATCTAATGCATCCTGCATACAAGAAGGATTCACCCCCGCAATGTAAACACTAAAGCTCATCGTTTGTGATCTCATCAGTTGTCAAAACCAGCAAAACGGTTCATGAGCCAACAAATACACACCATTGCTACTATATTATGCGATACGTCCGGATCCTTATGAAGGGGAAAGAAAA
>CAZKFV010000022.1:0-10185 GCA_964552295.1 uncultured Thermotogae bacterium
CGTTACCGGCAAAGCCACTTACTAGCACGCCTTTCACGACAACGTCGGGGGCGGTGATACTTATCCCATTGCCCAGACCACTGCTTATGAGTTTCACATCCTGTAAGGCAACTCCTCGAGCCCCTATATCAACCATCGCTCCAGCAAAATCCCCAACTAAACGTGCTTTATCCGCGCCATCCCTGGTGACGATTTTTAGATACGGAATCTGGATGTTGATTGTATTTGTTACCAGGTATTCTCCCGGAAGCAAGACGAGCGTAGCCCCCCAAGCTTGCTGCCCCAAACTATTGAGCCTAACAAGCGCGGCCTCAATTGTATTGAAAACATGGGTCGTAGTTATAGCCACGCTCGGGTCAACAACAAAGTATGGTCCATCTGCGCTCTGCGCCCAGGCCATGCCCCCCGTCAGCATGACTGCCAACACCACAGCCGTTAACACCCACTGTATCATTTGCCCTCTCGATTGCATTTTCTGAACCTCCTTAGCTATCTTCCTTGTGCAAGATCCATCATAGATTGACGTCCAATACCCCTAATAATTCTCGAACTTGTCAGCCAGTATAGCACAAGTGCTTGCGTGTTTTCTGTAATGCTTGCTACATTGGAAAGGCCACCGATACTCTTACTTTTTTAGCAGGAGGCACATTTGTGTTAGTATGTAGTCCGGAGGCACATGAAATGAAACACTACGCCCTTGGTATGATTGCAGCTATATGTATCACGTTGACGCTCATCGCTATGACAGCCATGAGCGGAGAGTTCATAACTGGACCGCTATACGTGTCTGGCATCGATGATCTCCTTTCTAAAGGCATAATAACAAGCGGAACAGGAGAGGCTGAAGACCCCTATGTTCTAGAAAACCTGGTGATTGATGGCTCTACAGCCGATTATGGGCTTGTCATTGAGAACATCAACTCCTACCTCGTGATGAGTGATTGCGAGGTATCGAACGTGCTTAATCAACAGGCTCAGGGAGGAATCGTCCTCCGTGGTTGTTCCAATGTTACGGTTCAGCATTGCAACATACACGACAATACGGTAGGGCTTCGCCTTTCTCACTCTAGTAATGTCCGTGTTATCAATAACCAGATTACGGGCAATAGAGTCGGACTGCGCATCGACACCCTTTCTACCAACAACCTCATTATTGGCAACTATCTTGATAATGATATCAACGCTTGGGCGTGTTGCCCAAATACCTGGAACAACGATGACGTTGGCAACTTCTGGTCGGACTTCCCAAGGGAACAACAGCCTAATTCTGATGCCTATTTGATCTCACCAGGAAATCAAGATTGGATGCCAGCCAACTGTGATAGCTGGTCGGGCGACAAGGACATTTTCTCTCCTCCGATAGAGCCAGGGGTGCCTCATGTAGTGAAGCCAATCACAACTACAAAAGACGACACAACCCCCCCAGTTATAGAGCTGAAAGGAGGCTCTGAGTTGCATCTTGCAGTTGGCGAATGCTTTATTGAACCTGGCTGGACAGCAACCGATGACCAAGATGGGGACCTTTCCAACAGTGTTATATGCGAGGGTCTGGTCGACACTTCCCAACCAGGCACGTACATCATATCATACACGGCAACAGATTCATCAAGCAATCAATCACGGGTTACTCGCAGGGTATTCGTTACTGACAACACCTCTCCCGTAATTGAACTCATCGGGGATTCGCAGATCGAGCTGCCTCTTGGAGAGAAGTTCGAGGACCCTGGGGTGTTGGCGACGGATAACTGTGACGGCGACATATCCGATCAGATTAAAGTAGAAGGCCTCTCCGGATTGGCCGTATCAACACCAGGCATCTATACGATCCGGTATTCCGTGATGGATAAAGCGGGCAATAGGGCGTCGAATCAACGTTCGGTTATTGTTGGTTGGCCCGACCCCATAAGGAACGGTATTATTGAAGCAATCGTGGAAACGCTGGATGTACAGACACAACCTCCGCACGCACAGATAAGAATATCGTATGTCAATGGCGCACCACCTGATGACCTGCAATTACAAGTTGCACAAATGCTTCATACCATAGTGCCGAGTATTGAGCGCTTCACAAGTGCACCTGTTATCAACATCAGCATCACAGATCAAGAAGGAGAGCTTACAAGAGTGGACGTTGAACTTGATAAATATCTTGCGCTTGAAGGCAATAGTCTTTCACCTATGCTATTGTTAAAGTCCTTCGATATTACCTCATTCCGCAAAGGAAGTTGGCTGGATTTCACGCGACCATCTCGTACATGTGAAGACGCAAAGCAGCGCATCGAAGCCGTACTAGATTCGTCAGGGTTGTCCGAATTTCCAATGCAGGTTAGCGTCACATCCATTATGACGCTTGATGGCAGTACGAGTTTCAGTATACAACTATCCGGTAAACTTGTACCCGATAAGGCTGGCTTCTTCCCTACTGTACAGCACATACGTGATACCACTGCTGTCATGCAGTTTCTTACGGTATCAGCAATAATTGCAGGATACAGCGAGGTCGAAGTTGTTTTCTCGGCTAACTTCTACGGATTGCTTTACAAGAATGTACTCTTCCCTAATGATATACTTAATGCCTCAGTGCAAGAAAATACAATAGGACCATTAGATATACTTCAATATTCCAATGAAGCGTTTTTACACTCTGTTCTTAGCGTTAATGGACAATAGCTTCCCTAACCGGAAGTGTTGTAGGACTGATCATCCATCCGAAGTAGGAGATCATCATATTGTGAAAACCGGGCGACATATACTTCATTCCGCGAAATAGCTGTGATCTACGAACATGGGAGTCATGAATGCAGTCAGGCGGGGCCGCGGTGTGAGGAAGTCGAGAAATTTCTGCTAATACCGATCTCACTGGTATCAGCTTTTGTGGTATCGGTTCTCCTGCTGCTTCTTGCGAGGCAGTGTGCCATGCCACGTGAGCACGGCAAAAACGCCATAGACAAGAAACCAAAAAGCAAAGACCTGTCCTGATGGAATCTGGGTATGGTTACGACTCAATAACTCCCAAGCCATACAGTTCCATCCCCCGTTTGTGCTGCCGCCTCTCCACCGCATCGGTTAAAGCGGGCGGATTGACCTTACGTCTCATGGTAGCGACAACTTCCGTTGCCCTAGCTGTGCTCTCGCTTAGACCACCGTCGATTGGCTCCCCGGCCCTGTGCGAGCCCTCTTGCCCAATCGGTACATCAACTGTGGTACCCGCGAAGAGAAACAGTGCAATCGTTGGCCATCGTATTGAAAAGTCTTGCCGGATCCTCTGATCAGGACGTGAAGATGGCCTTCAGTCCTTCAACCGTTGCAACTTTTCCGACCAGCTTGATGTCTCCATCTACCGACAGCGCCGGTGTCATCATCACGGACCGATTCGCGATATCGACGATGTCCGTCACTATGCCCTTTGGTTTTGCCCCCGCTTCAACTTGACTGAGATGTGGGGTTCATGATCCCTCACCTTCTGCAGATAACTATGAAACTCGTATGCCGAGCTAGGCAAGACGAATTCGAGGGACATATACCGAATTTTCAAGCACAGGAGTCAAGTAGATGCTGAATTACACGCTGTCAAGGCCAAGCACTTGCTTTAAGGTAGGTGAAGATTGCCCTCTGTGTAACTTGTGGATATAGCTTATAGGTCTAAACGCCTTGATAGCTGATCCTAGCTACAAATTGAACGCCTGCTTTTCAATCAACTGTTAACCCGAACGACATACCGCATGTCAGACTTCAATGGATAATAGACTGTTTCCAGCGTTCCCCTTAAGGCAATAGTGTGTCTCTCCCTGGAATTCATATCCCCCGATTCAATGGCTAGTTTTTCACCTCAACGTTGATTGCTCCGGTCATTTCACGTATTTCCTTGGCAAGCGAAACGATGTCTACCGCTCGCCAATACGTAAGAAGCAGTTTTGTTCTTGTTATGCCAGTTTCCTCGTCTGTTTCCCATGACAGAAGCCTTGCTCGTACATGCCGCTGGGCGCAGAATCGTTGGATATCTTTGCGAACGGAGGTGCCTGCTTTTTGTGGCAACTCCAGCACAAGAGTGCGGCGCACTAGGTTTGGCATCCACGCTTCTAGGCGCGAAATACCAAAGAGTACCAGAAATCCCACTACAGTAGCTCCAGAGGCAAGGATGTAAAGGCCCAGTCCAGCAGCAATCCCAATACCCGCCACAAACCACACCGATGCAGCTGTAGTCAGGCCGAGAACCCAATCTCCCTGCCTAATAATGGTGCCAGCACCAAGAAATCCGATACCGGTTACAACTCCTGCGATAAGCCTCCCTATATCAAAAGATGTAGCACCTACTGGATCGGCCATTACTCTATAGATGAAGGTCACCCCAATGACCATTACCAGCGCTGCGCCCCCGCCAACAAGAAGATGCGTTCGTAGCCCTGCAGGACGGCCGTGAAATTCTCTCTCTACACCAATCACCGCGCAAAGCACAATCGCTAATGCAATCCGCCCGAGCATAGTCAGTTCAAACATCCTATCCTTCCTAAGAAAACATCGCTAACCTTATCAACGCAGCCTATTCAATTTTCGCTAAGAGGACGGGAACACCGCTTTCTCTAAGTACAGTTTCTGCAATACTGCCGGCAAAAAACCTCGACAATCCGGAACGCCCGTGAGTCGCCATGCCTATTAGATCAACACGTTCAACTTGAGCAGCTTTACAGATCCGCCGCGCCGGATCGTCACCAAACCGTATCTTAACCGAGACAACGTAGCCAGCTTTGCTAAGCTCATCTAGCAAGGGTCGGTACTTAGCAGCTCTCTCCTGCCGCTTAGACTCCTCAGTGCGGCCTGCCTCGGCCCCCTCTTCAACCATATCACGGTTGACTTGTGGCTCAGCCTCCGATCCTGGGTACGGGCCGGTTGGCCACTGCTCAGTAGAACCGCGAATAACGGCCGTTTCATTTCCCCGGGCAATTCGCTCCGTCTCATGAAGCGCTGACACCTCTTCTGGAAACTGACTTACTTCCAGAATGATTAGCTCCGTCCGCTCGGGTTCCAGGAAACGTTTGATCATTGGGAAGGTCTTTGCGCCACACTCCACGCCTGTCAACGGGACAAGCACTCGATTTCTTTCCACTGCCTTACACCTCCTTGTATCCTTTCTTCCACCAGGTTATCTAAACTGCCCGACATCAATCACCAGAATCTAGATCTTCCAGCTCAAAAGCCACGTGCACTGTGGTACGAAATTTATTGATAGCTCAGTTCTTAACCTTTGCTGTCTGGCCAATCACCTCCACGCCCGTAATATTGTGGATAGTGCTTGAAGCCCTCTTTACCTGCACGCCCATATTCACCCTACAAGAACATCACACTAGATGCAACTTTTCTCGAACTTCGTTGGGGTTACGAAGACCGCCTGGGGAAATTCGTATTAGGCGAATTGTTTCCATAGATGTGCCCGCCTACAACACGTTGTGATTAGCTAGTAATGGGTGACTCAACCAAATAAAGCGAATTCCTGGTAACCCAAAATCGCCATATAGACTCGATCGCAGCTTGTAGATTCATCTGCCGTGATGTCAGACACTTGGCTATCCATAACTGCTGTAGGGGTGTAAATGCAACACATCTAGAATCCCCGATGTAAATCAGCTATGGTTATTACTTGTAGCATATGGAGGATTCATATTGAGAAGAGCGTTCATCAGCCTATTCATTGCCGTTTCGGTGGCCATGATGGGAGTAGGTATCATCGCCCCAATCCTTCCGTTGTATGCTGAAACCTTCTCTGCTACGGGGGTCAGCATTGGGCTTGTATTCGCAGCATTTTCTATCGGACACTGTCAGAAATCTGCTTGCATTGACTGTTTCTCTTGTCGGCTAGGAGCTGTTTTCTTGTCAGCTAGATGACAGACATGCCTAGTTAAGCGCCGCCATACTGATTTTGCTTCTTCGTTTAGAAGCGCAGGAAAGGGAATAAACGGAGAAAGAGGTGATTGACACGCAATTCGTGATAAGTTGCGTTTCCTTACGATGCCGATGTTGAGGCTGGTAGTAGTGAGTGCTGCTGATCGGCCCTCAGGCTCGGTAGTGCCGTGATATTGGCCATACTGGCAGGCGGAGCATGTGAAAAGCACTCCTGAAATCCCAATAGGTAAGGTTACATATTACGTAGTAGGACAGGCTGAGCTCTTGTACGCAGCTAATGCGCCTTGGCTCAAGTAGACAATTTTCCGAGCCAAGTAGGCATGTAACCACCATTAACTGTAGAAAGTTAGAATCGATGAACAGTGCACCCTCCTTCTTCATACTATATTCCTCCATTGAACTCTTCGGTACCTCGCACTATTGCGCCTGCCCCGCTAGATTATTCACAAAACAATGTTACTGAACAAAGTAACACATAGTGGCTTAACAAATACCTATGATGATGGATGCCAAGAAACCGCGTGAGCAAAGTTATGCCAATTAGGGACGACCCAGCTATGGAGGCAATCCCCTGCTTAGTTAGATAGCTACCACACATAAATTGGGAAACCGGAGTTGAACATCAGTTTTGTCCGCCTTTAGATCCTGAGCTCGCCAGTAGCTAGGATTTGAACATTACTATGGCTGAAATAGGCATCTACTACCCTCCCGTTTTCAATTCCTAGCTTTAGCGTCGTCAGATCTGGGCCACCTATGCTCTTTATGGAACCTCCTGATTCAAAAGAGAGCTCAACTTCACCTTCTCGTTGTATTTGTCTTCTCTCCAACATAGCGATACCAACTGCTACTGTTCCTGTTCCACAAGCCGGTTCAATATCGCCAGCCGATATCCCATGGGGAAAGATGAGCCGACCATCGTTAATCGGGTCTTCTGAATTCAAATCGTATAGGGCAAAGTCAGAGTTCGTTCTTTTCAGGTACCCATGGCTATCAAATTCGTCTTGCATCCTTCCAAGAAAATGCAGTGCTGTATCATCCATCTCCTCAAATCTGACAATCGAATGCACCCTTTTAAGGTTATTTACATCTACAACAAGGAACTTCCCCACCCTCATGGCATCTACATTCGCCAGTTCTATAGGTTCAATCCCTAAGCTATAGCACTCATCCACAAACGGCTTCATCCCAGTCAAAACTCTTTCAACCCTGCCATTGTCACTCGTCATCTCCAGCGGTACCAAGCCAGCGTCGGTTTTGAGAGTGAGTCGAGTAACATTACCCTTAAGCTTAGCATCGGGATATTCTGCAACATCTGTTTCGATTAGCGCTTTACCCAGCACCTGAGTTAATCCGCCGCACATACTTATAAATCCCCTCGAGGTGACATCCACGATCTTTACCTTAAGATCGGCATTGCCCTCAAATGTGTAGACTAAGCCAGCTTGGTGTCCCCTAATGCCCGGGGGATCTAACACCGACAGTGCTGTTTCTGTCTCCCTGCCCTCTGGTATCTGATCACCACGCAGTACAATTATCTCATTACCGCCCATGTGGCCTTTCACGAAACTGATTACTCTCTTCAAGTTTTGTCACCCGCCTTGTTTAGATACACAATATAGCTCGCCTGCTTTCATTATATATCACCTGAATCCGTGAACTAGCCCACTACAATAGTTGCCATCAAAGCAGGCAGGATGCTAGACTTCGAGGTGTTAACCTAGGTATTTGGTGATCACCCGGGAGGTGAACATGCGCTTCGAGGTCGTACAGGGGGAAGAGCAGCTTTCCAGTCATTCAGGACTTGCTTTGGTGGGAGAAATACTGGACGCGGTTGGACTTGCTAAGCGATTGGATGAGGTGGTGGTCAAGGATCACCCCTGTCCGGAGATCAGTCACGGCGATGTGGTCAAAGCGATGATTGGCCTCATCTGCGTGGGTAAGCCAGACTTCGACGCTATCGAGCCGTTTCGGGATGATCCACTGTTCACCACATCGTTGGGGCTTGACGTGGTACCAGCCAGTCCAACCTTGAGGCAGCGACTGGACAGTGTCAAGGGAGCGTTTGATGATATCCTGCTGCAAGAATCAGCCAAGGTAGTGAGGCGATTTGCTCCAGTGATTACCGCTAGTGAGGCAGAGCTGGTCCCGATCGATATTGATGTCAGTCCATTTGACAACTCTGACACGAACAAGGAGAAGGTAGAATGGACATACAAGAAGTTTGTCGGCTACGCTCCCATCTTCGCCTATGTAGGTAAGGAGGGGTATCTTGCCAATCTAGAGCTGCGACCGGGGGGTGATCACTGTCAGAAAGGGACAAAGGAGTTCCTTAAGGAAACGCTGCACTATGCACGGATGATAAGTGATGGGCCCTTTCTGGTACGGATGGATTCAGGCAACGACAGCCTGGAGAACATCAAGGTCTGTCAACAGGAACAAGCGCACTATATTATCAAGCGCAACCTGCGCAAGGAGAGCAGGGGAGAGTGGCTTAAGATTGCCATGGACAGTGCTGAGTTAGAGGAACCCCGGGCAGGCAAGGAAGTGTGGTGTGGTGAGCGCTACGTAAAGCGAACAGGCATTACTGAACCGCTACGGATTGTGTTTCGGGTAACTAATCGAACGGTAGATGCTAGTGGGCAGGCGTTACTAGTTCCCGAGGTAGAGGTGGAGACCTACTGCACATCGTTGGATGCGGATGTGGCAAAAGTCATCGAGCTGTACCACGAGCATGGAACGAGTGAGCAGTTTCACAGTGAGTTGAAGACCGACCTTGATCTGGAGAGATTGCCTTCGGGCAAGTTTAAGACGAACGAGTTGGTGCTATTGTTGGGGATGGTTACCTACAACGTGTTGCGGTTGATTGGGCAGCAGAGCTTAGAAGGGGATGATATGCCTGTTCGTAAGCCAGTGACACGTCGTCGGCTACGCAGTGTGATGCAGGATATGATTTACCTTGCCTGTCGGATGGTAAAGCATGCACGGCGGTTGGTATTGTCGTTTGGCAAGCACTGTCCGTGGTTTGACACCTGGCGGAGGGTGTATCTACAGTTGGGCACAGCCTGAGCATTGTAGGAGAGAGTAGAGTGGGAAGAGAAGAGAACTCTAACAGGGAAGGTGTTGCGCAAACCAGTTTGTAATCGCTAGTAGAGTGTTCTCAACCGCTATTTTGGGTAGTTTTTGTCCTTCATCAAGGTGGGTGGTCCAGGAATTGGTGAGATATGGGGGGCAAGCTGAGTAAACTGTACATTTAACGGGCTAATGTCTCACTGCTCTACGGATTCAGGTATCAGTTATTGGCCCTGCATTTAGCTTGTCAGCAGCCAATTCTCTTCGACCGTTGGTATTGCCTTAAAGCGGCGCAATGCCGGTAAGATTCTTCGTCTCCTTAACCCTTAGAACTGCCGCGAAAGTATCACCGAAGCGGCATCTAAGATTGCCATGTATACTAGGCCAGAGACTATTCCTACAAAGACGTGAATACAGTTAATGCAGCAATTACCACAAGAGGCAGCTTATAAAAAAGAAGGTCCGCACCATCAGAATTCATCCTTGAGCTGTTTGCAATCACGACAAGCTAGTCCTGTCTCTATTTTTGCCTTCGTCTCATGTCCCTCCCTTACACCAAATTGCTTGTAGCCACAGGCACCAAATAACATCTGTTTCCGTCAGCACCTAGCATGAAGTCCTCCAGTCAGGCTAAGTCTTACCAGCACACTCCCTAACAAGCAAGTTGCAGAAAGCATTAGAGCTTACCGCTACCAGTACACATTACTGGAAAAATGGAACGTAATGATGCCCCCTAAGGTTGCTATAAGCCCTACGAAGTTATGATCTAATAGAGCTTAACGGTAGGTTTTGCAATAGATCTATAGAAGTGCCACAATAAGCAACCATGTACAGACAACTGGTCATTGCAAAGAGAAAGAAGGCTAAGAGCTTGCAGCAAAAGGGATGGTCGGTTAATAAGATAGCACACCATCTTGTATCCAATTGGAGCTCCGTCAATAGATGGATTGAGATGGAAGAGATAGGAGAGGATAATCGTGGTTGGAAGAAAGGACGGTTACGCAGGTATGAGAAGGAGAGCGAGAAACGAGTCATCAACATACGTAAGAGGCTACGGGCGGAGGAAAGCTATTTCTTTGGGCCGGAGGTCATCTTGGCCAATTACAGGAGGTGCTATCCAAGTAAAGAACCCCGCAGCAAGCTGCGGGGCATTAAAAGACAAAGGCTTAAAGGTCTAACCGGAGTTGATCCTCATGCTGCAGCTTGATGTACCGTCGT
>CAZKFV010000023.1:0-4597 GCA_964552295.1 uncultured Thermotogae bacterium
TTTCTTTGTCATGGCCTACATGTTAGGCGAAAATGGCGTTGTAAGAAAAGCGGCCGGCTCTTGTTCCACGGAAGACTTGCTAAACTATTACACTCGTAAGGCTTGCGATTACCTGGTTATAGTTTTTGGTACACCTTCTTGATTGAACTGCCAAACCTCTGTGTGCCCCCGGCTTGGCTGACGATGTTCATCACAGCAGCCGCATCAGTCACTACTGATCCAAATAGGTGTTTCACCCCGTACTCTCTGAGAACCGGAGAAAGCGGGGTTGTTGGACCGACTAGTGCTACCTCTCCGCGGGATAGCTGAAGCAGACGATCGAGGGTGCCGTTTATCAATGATATAGCCGTTAGAATTACGACATCGCATTTGGGGATAATCCTCTCCGCCGCCCAGTCAGGAAGCACACCGGGGGCTAAAGGGCGCTTCTCGAATACATAGAGATCCTTGGCTCGTAGCCGAAGCTCTTGGATGAAGGGTTCGAAAAAACCCACCATCCCTACCACTTTTTGGTCAATTGGTAGAGCACTCATCAGATCTGGGCCTTTGACGCCATCGCGGTTCAGGCTAGCATTCAAAGTGGCGACTCCGACCGTGGCTGCTACAGGATCAGGTACAACCGCGTATTTAGCCACTTCGAGAGCCTGCTTTCCTATTAGCTCTCCGGCATCTTGCAGGTAAGTACAGCACTGGTTGGTCCCATCCGTCAACGTGCCAGCCAGTCCGCACGCACCGTCATCCAGTAGAACGGCTGTATAACCCAATCCGATTCGCACATCTTTCAGTCTACAACGCGCAAGACCTTCGGTGGAGCTTTCTAGCAATTTGTCGATAATCATATCAGTCTCCTTCTAAACCACTCCAAGAAGCTACAAAGGGTTCGGACCCAATCACGCTCTTTAGTAATATGATCATGTGTTTCCAATAATAGTAACACAAATAACACTAAGCCAAGACATGCAACGCTCAACTTCTCCTCATTTTCCAACACAGGATCAACAGACGGCTTACGCTTTGCCTGACAGAGCAGCCCCAATACTAGCGCCTAAATGGCATCTTGGGCCGCCATAGTATCCCACTTGGGTATTGTCTTGCAATGAGACTTGTCACTTACGCGGATCTCGTTTCGCGCTCTTGCAGATCTGTATAATAATATGTAATATGCTGTGATAAATAGGCCGTCTCCGACCCATCATACCTAAAGGTGGAAACCATGGTTGATGGGCGATAGGGTGCGTTAGGAAACGGATGCGCCTCCCGTGTTTGGAAAGGAGATCCAGGTCGATGCGAGTTCCCTTCTGGGGCTCTGTTACCTCTCCTTAGTGCGGTCAATGTTTGGAGGTGGTTTTTTGTGTAATAGGGCCATGTAGGTTCTTCTAATGTGTTTCAATCGGATACCCATGAGGAGGTAGCTCGCAATGAAGAAATTCGCAATTGTATCAACCATTACGGCATTGATTCTTCTGGCCATCGGACTGATTAGCTTTGGGGTGGAAGTGGAAGACGCGCTAGGAAGGGTGCTATCCTTCGATCCTCTTCCGCAGAGCATAGTTGTTCCTGGAAAGGCGTCATGGATGGTGGGGCATCCGCTGTACATGTTTCCGGAGGCTGCAGATCGGGTGTTTGCTATGGAGGCGCGGCGGGGCACAGTGAGTGATTTTTTGGATGCCATTGTGCCTGGATTCACTGAACTACCGCATCTGGACACAAACTCAGGCCCAGAGCAGATAGCTCCACTTCACCCGGACGCAGCAGTTCTTAAATCCTATTTGAAAGATCTCGGTGATTCACTGGAGCTGATCGGGATACCCGTCGTGTATGTCAATCTGGAGACGCCGGAGCAGTTCTTCTCTGATATCAACACAATTGGTCAGCTGTTTGATAACACGGAGCGGGCACAGGAGATAAAGGCCTTCTATCAGCAGCGGTTGGATCTAGTGGCTAAGCGCGTCGATGGCTTATCTGATCAGGAACGCCCGCGAGTCTTGATTCTGCAGTACATGGAAAAGGGAGAAGAAGGGGCGTTCTCTGTTCCCCCTGCTGAGTACATTCAGACAACCATGGCAGAATTGGCAGGTGGTCAGCCTGTGTGGCTTAATGCCACAGGGGTCAGTTGGCAGGTCGTGAACCTAGAGCAGATTGCTGCCTGGGATGCAGATAAGATTTTTGTGATTGTTTTCCGTTCAGATCCGGATCCAGTTATGGATAGCATTCGGTCCAATGCCACTTGGCAAGAGATGAGAGCGCTGCAAAATAATGAGCTGTATGCTTTCCCTGGTGATTTCTACGGTTGGGACTCGGCGGACCCGCGATGGTGGCTAGGGCTAACTTGGTTAGCGAAGGCTACGCATCCAGATCTATTCTCGGATTTTGACATCGATCAGGAGATCTACGATTTTTACGGCCAGATGTACGGGATGGAAAAAGAGCAAGTAGAATCAATCATCTTGCCGGTGCTTACTGGTGATGCTCAATAGCGGGACATGCTTAGAGTAACAGATTATGGAGATCTGACGCATGTCAATTAGGGTTGGCAAGAAGAGCCCAGCGCGCTCGCTCCTATTACTTGCAGGACTAGGAGTGCTTGCGGTGATAGTATCGGTCTTCATAGGCCGGTATCCTGCTCCCTATTGGATGTCGCCTTCGGTTCTGTGGAAGGATGACCTGGGGCGCCGGTTGGTTTTTTACCTGCGCGTTCCGCGGATTCTAACGGCGTACTTGATGGGGATGACCCTGTCGGCTGCTGGCACCGTAATGCAAACGATCTTCCGTAACCCTCTTGTTAGTCCTGGATTTCTAGGCGTATCGCAGGGGGCGGCATTTGGTGCCGCCCTCGGCATTATCTTCTTTGGTGCTTCGGCGGTGGTCATTGAGGTCTCTGCAACTTTGTTTGCCTTGCTTGCGCTGGTGTTTGCTTACCTATTGGCATGGAACATTCGCTATGGGGACTGGGTTTTGCGCCTTGTATTAGCAGGAATAATTAGCTCCGCCCTGTTTTCATCAGGTATTGGTGTCCTGAAGTACGTTGCTGATCCATTGGAACAGCTTCCCAGCATCGTGTTCTGGTTGATGGGCGGGTTGTGGAATGTAACCTGGAGAGATTTTTTCTACGTTTTGCCGGTGGCTGTGGCGAGTTTAGTTGCTCTTTACCTATTGCGCTGGAGGCTGAATATTCTCGCTTTACGTGACGACACCGCATTTTCTCTCGGGGTATCACCGTTCAAGGAGCGCGCAGCGGCCCTGGTGGCTGCGGTTGCGGGAACGGCGGTAGTAGTAGCTGTAGCTGGAATTGTTGGGTGGATAGGCCTGATTGTCCCTCATATGACAAGGCGCATTGTGGGAACAGATGTTGCTTACGTTCTTCCTGGATCGATGCTTCTGGGAGGGACGCTAGCTCTAATCTGCGATAATTTAGCTCGCACCGTGCTTGCGGGCGAGATTCCGCTGGGGATAGTCAGCTCTTTACTGGGTTCGATTTTGTTTGTGATGGTGTTCTTCCGAAATGATGTCAGGATGACGCGATGAACGGCGATTACATAATCACCATGAAAAATGTGTGTTTTGGCTACCCTAAGGCGAGCCATCTTGCATTGGAAGATCTCACCATGGGTGTTTCTAGCAACAGCATCACAGCCCTTCTGGGGCCGAACGGATCGGGAAAGACAACCCTTATGTCTTGCTTGCTTGGCTGGCTTAAACCTCAGGCGGGCTCGATTAGTATTTACACACTAGACCCTTGTTTGGCTCCGCGATCTAGGATGAGCAAGACAATTGGGCTTGTCCCTCAGGATGAAACATTTCCCCTAGGATTGACGATGCTGCAATATGTCCTTCTGGGCCGTGCTCCTTACCTTGGTCTATTGGGTAGACCTGGGCCGAAGGATTGGCTGATGGCACAAGAAGCAATAACTACTGTGGGTATGGACAGGTTTGAGAATCGAGCCATTACCTCATTAAGTGGGGGAGAACGACAGCTGGCCACGATAGCGAGGGCCATAGTTCAACAGCCAAGAATACTGTTGATGGATGAACCGACTGCTCACCTTGATCTGGCTAACAAGCAGAGGGTTCTACGCACCATAATGGGCTTAACGGAGAAAGATGTCACTGTTATGTTGAGCACCCATGATCCGAACGTTGCCGCCGAAATTGCTGACCAGAGCGTATTGCTCAGAGGTGGCAGGCGAATAGCAATAGGTCCAACATACGATGTGCTAACCGAGAACAATCTGTCCTTGACCTATAATGTGGCCGTGGCTGTGGTGGATGTACTTGGCCGCCCGGTTGTACTCCTTCACTCGGGAAAGCTGCAACCGGTCACACGAAAGCAGACGATTCTCTAATGTGATGCAGAGCGCTCAATCTAGGGGCCTAAGATAGGAAAACGCTTTTATAAAAGGTTCCTCGTTGTTTTGAATGGGTAACCGGAGAGGAAGTTTGCCTGCGATAAGGCAGGCAATGGTGATGAAGTTTTGCGTGGTAGAATAGCGTCTTGTTTTGGCGTTGGTCGCTTGAATGAGACTATTGATGTGTTCTAGGAATCCTGGGGAAAATATGGGGCCAGACCTTCCTTGTTAGGATTTTGGCATGGTCTCAT
>CAZKFV010000024.1:0-15677 GCA_964552295.1 uncultured Thermotogae bacterium
GCAGATAGCAGAAGAGCTAAAAATGCCGAAGATGAGGGTGTCAGCAGCAGCAGAGCAGCTGAAACTGCGCATTCGTGACTGTCAACTTGGCTGCTTTAACTGAACAAGCCTATTTGTCCAAGACCATCTTAACCAACATCCCCGTAAGCTTAACATCTTAATTGCTCCAGTGGCCGAAAGATCAAGATTGGCGCTAAGCTATCTCTTGAAAATGCGGGCTTCATCTGAAGGCTATCTCATACTTGCGATCGCCTTTGGCTTAAAGTCGGAAAGAATTGCTTACCAGATCTGCTCTCCCCGGAGGGCGTGCGCTCGCCTGTGACTCGACCGATCAAGAGTAGACAATCCGGTTAAATTTGACCTGCCCCATTATCTGCACCGGTTATAATGTCATACATCGACCTGTGCCGATTTACGAACTTGCCCCAACAGAGAGCATTTTTGCAGCGTACACTAAAGCTGCCAAATCGGTTGCGTTCTTGTACTTCTGGATCCTTTGCTTAATCACTCGCCGTTCCTGCCCATTGTTAGCCCCTCCGCTATCTCGACACTCAATTCACAACCTGGTGAACAGATACGATATACTTTTCTCCTGTTTGGAGTACATGTCCTAAATGAGCCGATGCGGTACTTGACAAACTTAAGAGAATAATGTAGACTAGCTGTCGTGTTACACGACAGCTTTATGACGCCTTCACGGGAAGATGAGATTGTATCCTTGAGTTCAGTCATGACTAATTACAAAAGCAACCAAAGAATCGAGCGAAAATCGGTGAGCCAACTGGCCGCTGAGCAGATCATTAAGTTCATCAAAGCTTCTCGCTATGCTTCCGGTGAGAAGATTCCTGCTGAAAAGGAGCTAATGGATATGATGCAGGTTGGCCGCTCTACGGTAAGAGAGGCTCTCCACACTCTAGTTGCTATGGGGATCCTGCAAAGCAAGAGTGGAAAAGGTTACTTTCTGCAAGGAAATGCCTCCCTGCTTTCTTTTCCTAGAGGAAGTGAGATTGCTCGGCTGATGATGAAAGACGAGGATTTTTTCGCTCTCCTTGAAGTCAGAGAAGTGCTCGAAAAAAGGATAGCTGAGCTAGCTATCAGGAGAGCCACTAATATGGACCTCCAGAAGATAAAAGAAATAATCAATAGAATAAAGCATGCTGGCGAAAAGAATGGCAATATCTCTGAAGTAACTGTTGAGCTACACCGTGCTCTAGCAGAATGCACGCATAATCATATTCTTGTCGAGCTTATGGATAAGATAATTCCCCTAATTGTCTTCAAGGCTAAAGCGGTAGCTCTGACTCCTAAAGAAGAGCTGAGAATGCATGTTGGTGTGGAGGATTATTTAGCCAGAGGCGACGAAAGCGCTATGCTGAATTGGGTAGAGGAACATCTTGCCTATATGAAAAGAAAGTATCTGGAGTCTGTAAAGAGTGAGTAAGAGGGGATGAGCAAGCCAAAGTCTCAGGCAATAGAGGGCTGAAACCTCATAAGGGCTCTCAAGGGGGCATATCGTGGAGAGTGAGATATCTGCATCTAGGTATAGGGGAGGTGATAAGAATACTGTTGGAGGCACATGTACAGTTGTGTTGAATTGGGTAGGTATCAGTAGGAGGAGGAGTTGTATAAGTATGACACAAGGGAGGAAATGATGTACAAGAAGTTGCTGTTTATTCTGTTAATAGGTTGTTTGATTATTGCTCCGGTAATAAGCGGCAGTGCAGCGGTTGAACCACCAGTAAAGATGACAATCATTCCGCCGGGTCGCTTAACCCCTGGTTTTATGTCAGGAGGCGCAGAAGCAATATTCGCCAGCTGTGTTTACGACTGGCTCTTCCGCATCGTTGATGGAGATGTAGTACCATCCCTGGTAAAGGAATATTCCGTCTCAGCTGACGGTAAGACCTGGACAATGCAGCTCCGCGAAGGGGTCAAATTCCATGATGGAACTCACCTCACTGCCGAAGATGTAACATTTACTGTCAAGCGTTGGCTAGATCCTGATCTCGGAACCGCTTTATATGGAGTGTTCAAAGACCTTATCAAAGAGGTTGAGGCAATCGACGAATATACTGTCCGCTTCATTTTAGCCACGGCTGATCCCAGTTTCAATCTAAAAATGCTGGACTATAACGCCGCTATTCTCTCCAGCGAATACGACTACGTTAACAAAGGGGAAACTCACCCAATGGGAAGCGGGGCATTTAGGGTGTCAACATACGTGCCCCTTGAGCGAGCTGAGCTTCTAGCAAGTGAAGACTACTGGCTAAAGGATGTGCCGTACATCGACAAACTCGTAATAGAGTTCATTCCTGAGCTAGAGACGCAAGTGAGCATGATAGAGGCCGGCGAAACCGATATCATAACAGATATCAGCATCGATCAATACAGAAGGTTAGAGCAGAACCCAAATGTCACTCCCAAATACATCACCCTTGGCCACCACGTGACTCTGACCATGAGAGCAGATAAGCCTCCATTCGATGATCCAAGAATACGCGAGGCCTTCAAGCTGGTAGTTGACCGGCAACAGATGTTAGACGCCGTGATGTACGGTTTGGGAAAGCCGGGAAACGATACGCCTTTTTACCCAGATCACCCTTACTACGATGATCTCGGAGGCATCAGACAACAAGACATCGAAAAGGCTAAGGAGCTCCTTGCAGAAGCAGGTTATCCGAACGGTTTAGACGTAACGATATACTGTGGGTCTAATATACCGCCTGTCCTAGATGTCGTGCTTACTTATCAGCAGATGGCAAAAGCTGCCGGTATCAACGTGCAGATAAACACCACCACTCGAGACATATACTTGGCCAAATACTGGCTTCCCGCCGATTTTAAGGCCACCTTGTGGGGACATCGAGAGGACATCTGTCAGCTTCTCAACTTGCGGCAAACCTGTGCAGGCGCTTGGAATGAAGGACACTACTGCAACGAGGAGTTGGACGAGTTTATCACCAAGGCTTGCAGTGAAGTAGATGAAGAGAACAAGAAGGAATACTTCTCGAAAGTTCAACAGATCCTACACAATGATGGGCCTGAGATCATCCTATTCTTCCAGCCTTACTTTGGTGCAACTTCCAACCGGATTGAAGGTTTGCAGTTGACGCGAAACTGGATAAACGACTACAGGTTCATTCGGGTCAAAGACTGAATGAAAGTACGCGGAGGGCTTGCTATTAATACAAGCCCTCCATATTCAATACCAATTTATAAGCAGATAAGTAAGGATTACGGTCATCTATGCGGGGTATGAATTGCTCTGGTATCTAGTCAGACGGCTTGTGTTTACAATCATCGCATTGCTAATCGCTTCTATTTTGATTTTTACCCTTACTGCAATTGTTCCGGGCGATGTGGCTCAGATGATCCTGGGGCAAAATGCTACACCTGAAAGCCTACTGGCTATACGGAAAGACCTCGGCCTTGATAAGGCAGCGCACGTTAGATACTTTGAATGGGTCTGGGATATTCTCCATGGCGACCTGGGGACTTCACTTAGCATGCGGGGAGTTTCAGTCTCCTCGCTGCTGATCCAAAAAGGCAAGAACTCCCTCTTCCTTGCGACATTTGCTGCACTATTTCTGATTCCTGTATCCCTTGGGTTAGGTATCATCTCTGGCCTGAAGGAGGGGTCTTGGGCAGATAATCTGATTTCTACATCAAGCCTGATAGCCCTTTCTCTGCCTGAGTTCATTTCTGGAACCTTTTTCGTCTTGGTGTTCTCGGTCTGGTTGGGCGTTTTACCCGTAACGGCTACCATCAATCCCAACAAGAGCCTGCTGAGTCAATTCGACATGCTTGTTCTTCCTATCCTGACGATCTCGCTTGTACTGCTTGGTTACGTAGCACGAATGGTACGGGTAAGCATAATCGAAGTCTCTCGGGCTGATTACATACGTACCGCTATTCTGAAAGGCATGCCACGGAGTCGACTGGTAGCATTCCATATACTACCCAACGCACTTTTACCAGCAATAACGGTCATTGCGATGAATGTAGGATGGTTAATGGG
Source organism: uncultured Thermotogae bacterium (assembly GCA_964552295.1). Taxonomy (GTDB): domain Bacteria; phylum Bipolaricaulota; class Bipolaricaulia; order UBA7950; family UBA9294; genus M55B144. The sequence goes on from CAZKFV010000024.1 coordinate 4,019, forward strand.
GGGAATAGTTGTAGTTGAAACAGTATTCGGATTCCCAGGGTTGGGGCGCCTGGTACTGTTTGCTATTAAGCAGCGTGATATGCCCCTGATCCAGTCTGTGATACTGGTCATAGCAGCCGCTTATCTAGCTCTCAACCTGGCTGCAGATATAATCTACGGCGCTCTTAATCCGCAAGTCAAGTATGATAAAAGGTAGGATTGAACACATGCCACATGTTAGCCACGATGGTTTGTTGCGGACAATAAAGGCAGCTTATGTAATAATTGGGAGATTGAGTAAATCAAAGACAGCGTTGATTGGACTTAGTATCATTTCATTCTGGCTCTTTGCTGCTATTCTCCAGCCGCTTGTTAGGCCATATGATCCAACATCTTTCCATGTAGCCGACCGTTTTTCTCCTCCGTCGGTGAAATACCTTTTTGGAACAGACCGGTATGGAAGGGACATCTTTAGCCGGGTTCTAGCAGGAAGCACAACGGTCTTTCTAGTAGCTGCAACAGCAACCGCCCTCAGTTTACTGTTGGGCATTCCTGCTGGCCTTGCAGCTGGCTATTTCGGTGGTATGACTGACGAAATAGTTATGAGATTTATGGATATCTTGATGTCCTTCCCTGCTCTACTGCTAGCAATGGTTATACTCGGTATATTCGGTCCTAGTCTGGTAGGCGTAATTCTTGCAATTGGATTAGTTTTCTCTCCTCGCGTTTCGCGAGTTGCGCGGAGTGCAACATTGGAACTACGCAAGCAAGGATTCGTCGAAGCTGGAAAGGTCAGGGGCGAATCGAGCCTCTATATCATGGCTATGGAGATTTTTCCCAATACTTGGGCGCCCCTTGGGGTAGAGGCTGCAATCCGTTTTGGATACGCCATCTTCACTAGTGCCTCACTGGGGTTTTTGGGGTTGGGAGTGCAGCCACCTACTCCTGACTGGGGTTTGATGTTAACCGAGGCCCAGGGTTATCTCAGGATTGCCCCTTGGATGGCTGTCTTTCCAGCACTAGCGGTTGCTTCTATGGTTATTTCAGTCAATTTTCTAAGCGATGGAATTAGGAAGCTTGGCAGCGGTGATTTATAGATGAATACTAGCGTAGCAAAGGCAGCCATAGAAAAGCCCATATTAGAAATACAGAAGCTAGTTATAACTTATTTAACCCGGGAAGAAGGAGAACTGGCTGCCATAAGAAATCTAGATCTCGCAGTAGGCCGGGGTGAAACCTTTGGCATAGTAGGTGAATCCGGCTGTGGTAAGACTACTTTAGCCTTAGCAATTATGGGTTATCTTGGCCGTAATGGTCGGGTTGCGGAAGGGCACATATTTCTGGATGGAGATGATCTTATAGATCTACCTGATACCTCTATGCGAAGGATCTGGGGCCAAAAGCTTTCCATGGTCTACCAGGATCCATCTGCGGCACTTAACCCCTCTATGAAAGTTGGGAAACAGATACAAGAGATCCTACAGGTCCATCAAGGCCTTACAGCAAAAGAGTCACATCGCCAAGCTGTTGATATGTTACAAAAGGTCCAGATAACCGATCCAGAGATTGTAATCAACAATTATCCCCATGAGTTTAGTGGCGGAATGCGCCAGCGGGTGTGCATTGCCATGGCTGTGGTCGCGCGACCTTTGTTGATCATAATGGATGAGCCAACCACAAGCTTGGATGTTACTATTGAGGCCGAAATACTGGATATGATTAGAGATCTTAAGGAAACATTGGGAACGACTATATTATACATAACACACGATCTTGGTGTAGTGAGTGAGGTAAGCAATCGCGTTGGGGTTATGTATGCCGGGCAATTCGTGGAGATAGCGGCAACGGATGAACTCGTTGATGAGCCGCTTCATCCATACACTATAGGGTTATTAAAGGCAGCACCAAAGCTATCAGCGGAGGGGCGAAAGACAAAATTCCAGCCTATCCCTGGATATGTTGTCCAATTGGACAAGTTGCCTTTAGGCTGCAAGTTTAATCCTCGCTGTCCATATTCGACACCAGAGTGCAAGCTTACCGAGCCGAAGCTCAAGCAGTTTAGACCAGGACATTTTGTTCGCTGTCACGAAGTGGAGGCAGTTACGAAAGATGCTACTGCACATGGAACCGTCAAGAATGCTGAACAAATGGGTGATACAGAGCGATTTGGGTCCCCAATTCTCATCACTAAAGATGTAAAGACCTATTTTGGCCATGGGCCATTCCGCGTTCTTGGCAACGGTACTGACAACCGAGTCAGAGCCGTTGATGGCGTTAGTATTGCTATCCAGCATGGACTTACCCTGGGAGTGGTCGGCGAGTCTGGTTCGGGAAAGACTACATTGGCCCGCACAATAATCGGCCTAGAGAAACTCACAGAAGGAGAGGTCTTCCTTGAAGAAAAGGATATTTCCAGGTCAGTTTCGAAACGTGATAAGAAAACAGTGCAGCAAATAGCAATCGTTTTCCAGGACCCTCAAGCAACCCTTAACCCCAGGCGAAAGGTGAGACAGGCAATAGTGCGGCCACTTAAGCTCAGCGGAGCAAACTCAAAGGAGGCCATGATTAAGGCCAATGAGCTGCTCGCGGCAGTCGAGCTTGGGCCAGAACACATGAACCGCTATCCCAGTCAATTAAGCGGAGGCCAGAGGCAGCGTGTAGCTATTGCCCGTGCCTTCGCTAGCCAACCAAAGCTGATAATCTTCGATGAACCAACATCTAGCCTAGATGTATCAATTCAAGCCTCAGTTGTCAACTTGCTACTTAAGCTTCAACGCGAACTACACGTATCTTATATGTATATTTCTCATGATCTAGCCGTTATTAGTTGTATCAGTCATTATATAGCGGTTATGTATCTAGGCAAGGTTCTTGAGGTTGGCCCAGCTGCTGACGTTCTTAACCCACCTTATCATCCTTATACGGAAGCTCTATTATCCTCTGTCCCTATATACAATCCCGAAATTGAGCAGAGGAGAATTCGCCTTTCTGGAATCTTTGCCAGCGCCCGCCGTGCTGCTGTTGGCTGCCGTTTTCACGGTCGTTGCCCTCGCAAAGTAGGAGCAATATGTGAAACTGAACAACCCCCTGAAAGGCGTGTAGGAGATCACTCTATAGCGTGTCACATAACGTTAGAAGAACTAGCTGGCGTAGCTCCGGTGTTACAGAGGGCCAAAAAATGAAACCGAAGATTAGTAGGAGGTGGCTTTAAATGCAAGAAAAGGAACTGGACCCAAGGACCACTTCGGTGCTGGGAGCCTATGGAAAAGAGGAAATGCTCAAATGGAAGTCGCTTGCGCCGCCGCTGTTGCAAAGCGTCGCGTATCCTTTTGAAAGCGCGGAGCATGCAGCTTGGGTTTTTGAGACTGAGTTTGACTACGAGAAATATAGGGGAATACAAGGGTATATATATGCTCGGGAGAACAATCCTACTCTTGATGTATTTGAGAGGCGGATTGCTCAGTTAGAATCTGCGGATGCAGGTATATCTACAAGCTCTGGGATGGCAGCTGTCACATTGCTTGCATTTGCTCTACTTGAACAGGGTGACGAGATAGTGGTGTCAAATGCCACCTATACATGTTCGTTTGAGTTGTTTTCCCGGACACTACCTCGTTTTGGGGTACAAGTCAAGGTGGTTAAACATCCGGATGATTTCTCGGAGTGGGATGCAAAGGCAACTAACAGGACAAAATTCTTCTTCTTAGAAACCCCTTCTAATCCAATATTATTCGTAGGAGATATTCGCAATATCAGTGAGTTAGCGCATGTCCATGGTGCAAAACTCATCGTAGACAACACCTTGGCCACACCCGTTTTGCAAAGGCCCCTTGAAATGGGAGCTGATTTAGTTATCGAGTCAGTGTCAAAGTATATCAGCGGTAATGGCACTATACTAGGCGGTTTAATTGCTGGAGAAGGTGAGTTCATACAGAAATTGCGAAGGGTAGAGTATATACAGTTTGGTAATGCCATGGCACCTTTTAGCGCATGGCTTTCCATCCTGGGATTGGAGACACTAGGCATGAGAATGAGTACTCACTCTGCCAATGCCGCGAAGGTTGCAGACTTCTTAAGTGACCATGAAAAGGTCCGAATTGTCAATTACCCCGGGCTAAAGAACCATCCCCAACATGAAATAGCCGAAGAACAAATGGAAGGGTTTAGCGGGCTTCTATCTTTTGAAGTCGATGGTGGACAGGAAAAAGCCTTCAAGATGTTAGATTCGTTGAAGCTCATACCGTATGTCACTCACGAGGGAAGCTCACGTACAGTGGCTGTTCATCCCGCATCAACCATCTTTCACCGACTTACTGACAATGAACTGCAAGAGGCAGGTATCTCTAAAGGGCTCATCAGGCTTTCGGTTGGTCTGGAAGCTTCAGACGACTTAATAGCGGACCTGGACCAAGCTTTATCGAAAATATGAGCACTTACAATATTAGATTGATTGCTTCATGAGGAGGTTTATCTCTTGGACATGAATGAGCAGTTCAATTACTGGCAGAGACCCAAGCTTCAAGTGTTTTCCAACCAACAACTGGAAAGCGTTTATAGGGCAGCAGTTGAGATACTAGAGCGGGTTGGCTCAGAGTTCTATTCCGACGAAAGTCTGGAAATCTTACATGGGGCAGGGGCATACGTTGATGACAGGCTTGTGCGTATTCCTTCGACATTAGTTGAAACCGCTTTAGGCTCGATGGGCAAAAGACTGGTATTAAGCGATCGTAATGGCAATAGAAGAATATTCTTGGAGAGCGACAATACTTATTTCGGGCCTGGTTCGGAGACGCCGAACACGATTGATCCCTACACAAGACAACGGCGAGCTAGCAAGAAGAGCGATGTAAAAAGAGCTGCTACTGTAGTTGACGCACTTGATCACATAGACTTCGTTATGTCTTTTGCACTGGCAAGTGATGTCCCTGCGTACAATGCTGATTGTCACCACTTTCAAGCTATGGTCGAAAATACTACAAAACCAATTGTCTTTACAGCCTGGGATCTGGATGGGCTTAAGGCAATTCATGAAATGAGTATTGCTGTAGCTGGCGACAAAGAGAGATTAAAGGCAAGCCCTTTCATCTTGCTCTACGATGAACCGAGTTCTCCATTGAGACATTCTAAGGAAGCGACGGAGAAGCTCATTTATTCAGTTAGAGAGGGAATACCTGTTATGTATGTCCCTACACCATCACTTGGCGCAGCAGGCCCTATCTCTCTTGCCGGGGCCTACGCCCTGACCATGGCCGAGTACTTGGCTGGCTTGGTCCTGACACAGGCAGTCAAAAAGGGGGCAACACTGCTATTTGGTGGAGGGCCTACAACTATGGATATGAGGACCACTGTGTTTTGCTATAGTGCCCCGGAGACAATGCTCAGCCTGGCATTGAGAAAAGAAGTTGCTGGTTTTCTAGGGGTTCCATCTTTTAATGCTGGCGGATTCACTGACTCCAAAGAGATAGATGAACAGGCGGCTTTGGAAGCTGCTACCTCAGTCACCGTAGCCGCCCTCGCTGGGGGCAACTTGGTCCACGACGTTGGATATCTGGAGTCCGGCATGACTTCATCTCTGGAACTGTTGGGTATTGTTGATGAACAGATAGGAATGTTGGACCGCTTTGTCCAGAGTGCGCAGGTGAATAAGGAAACATTAAGTGTCGATGAAATAAGCAATATTGGACCGGGTGGGAATTTTCTCATTTCGCCTTCGACTGTCAAGAAGTTCCGAACGGAAGTTTGGAGACCAGAGCTGATTGACCGCAATGGCTATGAGGCGTGGGTAAGTGGTGGGAAGACAACTCTCCGAGATCGGGCCCAGAAAAAGATAATTGACATTTTAGAACACCATGAAGTCCAACAAATGGATGACCACAGAATAAAGGAGATAGATGCTATTGTTAGCGGATACGAAAAAAGGCGCTCTAAAGGTTGATAGTCTATATGCAGGTGATAGCTATCCATGAATCTTAAGGAGAGAATTGATGCTGCGCTAGACGAGTTTGGCGTTCCCGCAAAGGACATGTACACACTCCCTGATTCAGAGAGCAGGTTTCCAGATGGCTGCCACTACCGAATGGAGATTTCGGGAATCGACTCAGTCCCTGAACTGGAAGCCTTAGTCAAGGAAAGAGAGAAGCGGGGAGTTCCTATTCACCGCACGATATGTATGGGAAATGGAACTAATATCCTGACAAACAAGGAGCTTGTAGATCTCGCACAGTTAGGAACAGAGGCCAAGCTGGAGCTTGTAGTGGTGCCGGGACCCAGGGCGATATTTGACATAGGTAAACATGCTGACACTGAATGGGGAAAATATTCAGGAATACGCTTGCGCGGCTCTGACAACATTTCTTATTTTATCGACGAGATTCTTCGCTGTCTTGATGTAGGCATTCGCGGGTTTCTCTTCTATGGTGAAGACATGGTATATCTGCTGAATCATCTGAGAGGTAGGGGGTTAATCCCTGCGGATACCGTTTTTAAGATTTCCTATACCGCTGGACATGCTAATGCAGCGGGTGCAAAACTGGTGCAGGAACTAGGGGCTGATAGCTTAAATCCAGTGACCGATCTAACCCTTCCCATGTTGGCCAGTCTGAGGAGCGCGGTCGACATTCCTCTTGATATAGTGGTTGTCACATTTCACATACTCGGCAAATTCAACCGCTTCTGGGAAACCCCTGAGATTGTGCGAACATGCGCCCCTTGCTATCTCAAACAGGAGCTAGCCTCATCCATAGAGGGCGCCAGGGAGAAGGTCAAGTACTGCGAGATACTCACTGAGATTATCGCCCAGAAGAATCCCACTCTGAAGCTATCCCCACAAGCCCCCAGTGATCTTATGATCCCGCTCTCAAAAAGCAGCAAGGGTTGGAAATGCGACTAACAGAGGAGGAGAAACGGATACTGAACGGAGAGCACGGAAAAACAAAGCGTCTCAGTATGGAGATTGAAGTGGAGCTTGCTGAAGCTTTCGGAGTGGACGAGATGATCCCTATCACCGCAGCTCACGTAGATGCAGATAGCTATGCCACGACAGGCGGAGAAGCCAAGCTGGACTTCGCGCGAAGGATGGGCTCTACCGGTGCTACATTTGCTGTACCTACAACATTGAATCCAGGTGGTCGAGATATCGACCGTTGGCGTGAGTTCAGAATACCTGAGTGGTTTGCAAGCAAGTCGGAAGAGCTAGAGAGACTTTACCTAGGCATGGGCGCAATTCCCACCTGGACCTGTGCGCCCTACACATATGGTACAATCCCTTGCAAAGGTGAGAATATTGCATACGCTGAATCTAACGCGATTGTGTTCGCAAATTCAGTCCTTGGAGCCCGGACACCCCGATACGGTGATTTCTTCGAGGTCTGTGCTGCGTTAACCGGCAGAGCACCAAGATTTGACCTATACCTAGATGAAAACCGTTTTGCAGATATAAGATTTGATGTCAGTGCATTGCACGACTACTGTTTAACGGACGACCTCACTTTTGCATTGCTTGGTTACCTCATAGGCAGAAAAACGGGGAATAAAGTGCCCGTTATTACTGGTCTACATCCGAGAATAGACCGCGACAAGCTAAAAACGTTCAGTGCTGCGATTGCCTCCTCGGGCAGTGTGGGCTTGTTTCACATAGTTGGCATGACGCCAGAAGCGCCGTCTCTCCAATCAGTAGCACGTCCAAGCGCGGACTTAGTCCAGATAAATGTTGATGACAGCGACCTGGATGCTGTCAAGAAAGAGCTTAGCAGCGCTAAAGAATGTGTAGATTTAGTATTGATGGGCTGCCCGCATGCTTCAGTTACCGAGTTTATGGAATTGAGCCGATTACTAAACGGCCAAATCATAGCAAAAAACGTGGAATTCTGGGTTCAAACGAACCGCGTAGTCTTTTCTTGGATTGACAAGATGGGTATTTTATCCCAGCTTGAGCATAGTAAAGTGCGCATTAGCACCGACTCCTGTATCTTCAACTGGCCACTTGATGAGTGGGGTTTCCAGTCGGCGGTCACCAATTCGGCTAAATTTGCTCATTACTGCCCAGGCGAGCTAGGGATGGACTGTTCGCTTACCGATTTAGCTGGATGCGTAAAGGCCGCAGTAACCGGGGAAATCGAGGAGCAGTGAATTGAGCAGTCAATGTTGGAAAGTGAGATTCTTTGTTGCGGGGTCTGTAAGCGGCCAGTTAGCCGTGGCAAAAAAACCACTCAGCTTTTGGGGAGGATATGACCCGGCAACGGGACAGATAATTGACCCACGCCACGATTTGTATGGAGAGAAAGTAGCAGGCAAGATCCTCGCTATTCCCCATGGTATTGGTTCCAGTACTACCGCTGCAGTTCTGCTTGATGCCTATTTGAGATCAACCCACCCTCTGGCCCTAATAAATGTTGAGACAGAGCCAATCCTGGTGATTGGAGCGCTGGTCATCAGGAAGCTTTATCAAGAAGTCATCCCCGTTCTTTCTGTAACCAAACGGACATACAGTCAATTGAGAACAGGGCACATGCTCACGTTGGATGGAACAAGAAACAGGATCATTTTCCAGTGAAAGGTTTACCTCATTATGTACTATAAACTACTTCTGCTGATTCATATGCTGGCTCAAAAAAGTAATGGCACACTATGAAAACAATGGACAAAATCGTAGATTTCATTGTCAACACAAACTGGGAGGGCTTTCCAATTGAGGTTCGCGACAAAGTCAGTCTATGCGCGATGGATGATCTAGCGGCCACAGTGACTGGCCGACATGTCCCAGTCAGCCAGATCACTGCTGGCTATGCTTGCGTAGGTTGGCCCGGAACAGAAGCAACTATCATCTCAACCGGCGAGAAAGCCGCCGTGACTGGTGCTGCCTTTGCCAACGCTTACGCGGCAAATGCCATTGATATAGACGATTGTGGGCTCTACACGAAAGGCCACCCTGGTGCTCAATTGTTTTCCACTGCCTTAGCCATCACTGAGAAACTTAATCTCAGTGGTCGGGCTCTCTTAGCTTCCCTAATAGTAGGTTACGAGTTAGGGCATCGAATCGGTCGCTGCTGGCATCACTACCATGACACCTTTCGAGCCTGTGGTTCGTGGGGATCGGTTGCATGTGCAGCCGTGGCTGCACGCCTACTAGGGTTAGATGAACATCATGCAAAACAGGCACTTGGAATTGCCGAATACCATGCGCCGCTGATTCCCTTAATGAGGGATGTGTCCCACCCCAAAATGGCAAAACATGGAATTGGTATGGGGTCATTAAATGGGATACTTGCTGCAGAGCTGGCAGCTCGAGGCTTTACTGCCCCAGAGTCCATGTTAAGCTCGGATAACTGTAGCAAGTGGGTGACAGACATTGGATCAGAGTACATTATGCAAGATGGAATCTGTTGGAAGGAACATGCCTGCTGCGCCTGGGTTCATCCAACCCTGGACGCACTTAGTAAACTGCGCAGTAGCCACGTAATTCAATTAGAGAAGATTAGTAAGATTACAGTTTATACATTCCATGAGGCTGCCCAGTTTAGCGTAGATCTGCCAACCACTACGGAAGAGGCCCAATTCAGTCTAGTATGGCCAGTTGCAGCATTTCTAGTAGACGGAGAAGTAGGTCCACATCAGGTAAGCAAGGATTACCTTAGCAGCAAGAAAGTCAGGAAAATCGCCCATAGAGTGGAGGTTGTCGAGTTATCCCAACTTACCGAGGCTTATCGAAATCTAACGGTTGGCAAGCCGGGAGGAAGGATGGCGAGTGCAGTAAAGATAATCACTCTAGACGGGATGAAACTAGACTCAGGAATAATCGAAGGGAATGTCAGGTATCCATTTACGGGTTGGAATAATAACAGGATGCGGGAGAAGTTTCTGCGTTTGGTAACTACTGTACATAGTGAGAGACAGTCCCGTGCACTGCTGGAATTGGCCAGTAAGCTGGATGAACTTCCAAGTGTTAGGGGCCTGGTAGCAAAGGCAGCGGGTGTATGTGGTACTAAGTCCTAGGAGAACAATCGTTTACATTCCGTGGAGGCATATGAATGCAAGACCCTGCAAGAAGGCATCGTAAAGGCGATACACTCTTTGACTTCGCAGCCCGAGTCCAGTCTTTGTCACCAGAGGGGGCATACGAAGTCTTAGCTAGGGCCAATGCTTTAGAGAAACAGGGAAGGCCTGTAATCCATCTGGAGATTGGACAACCAGATTTTCAGACCTTTCCCAACATCTCTATAGCCGGGATCAAGGCCATCACCGAAGGGAAAACCCGTTATAATCCGTCCCCCGGGCTTTACGAATTGCGTGCGGCAATAGCAGCAGATATCAGCGGCCGGCGTGGGATCCAGGTTGAACCCAGAGAGGTAGTTATCGGTCCCGGAGCGAAGCCCCTGCTTTTCTTTCCTACTCTAGCCCTTGTCGAGCCTGGAAACGAGGTGCTCTATCCAAACCCTGGCTTTCCCACCTACGAGGCGATGATCCGTGTTGCTGGCGCGAAACCGGTAGCGATGCCTCTGGTTGAGGAGAGGGGATTTGCACTCGACTTAGACCTCCTCAAGAGCTTGATAACCAACCGAACTCGGTTAATTATATTAAACTCTCCAGGAAATCCAACCGGGGGCATAACATCACGGTCTGATCTAGAAGAAATAGCTTCCATGGCTATAGACCATAACTGCTGGATTCTCTCAGACGAGATAAACTCGCGTCTGGTCTACGATGATGCTCATCATGTAAGTATAGCTAGCCTGCCGGGTATGAGGGAGCGAACTATCATTGTGGATGGTTTCTCCAAGACATACGCTATGACCGGTTGGCGACTTGGTTATGGGATCATGCCCGCAGATTTGGCCGAGCGCGTTGGCCTCCTGTTGACGCATTCGATTGGCTGCACTGCCACCTTCACTCAATATGCCGGCATTGAGGCACTGAAGGGGCCTCAAGAACAGGTTGAGGTTGCTCGTAATGCGTTCAAAGAGCGGCGTGATACAATAGTTGCTGGTTTGCGTGATATACATGGCATCAGCTGTCAAAGACCTGGCGGTGCCTTCTACGTTTTTCCCAATGTGAAGGCTTTTGGAAAACCAGTTGATGAACTGGCCCATTACGTACTAGAAAAAGTAGGTGTTGCCTTGCTCCCAGGAACAGCCTTCGGGGAGATGGGTGAGGGTTACTTGCGCCTCTGCTACGCAAACTCCCTGCAAAACATCCACACGGCGCTGTACCTACTCAATGAGGCGTTAAGCGAGCTGGACATCGCGTGAGTGGCGACCATTTGATATGCTAATTATGATGAGCTTTCCCAAAGAAAGGAAGGAGTTGATAAGAAATGACAGCAAATCGTAAAAAGGTCACAATCCTGTATCTACAGGCAATGAAACAGAAGGGAGAGAAGATCTCTTGGCTGACATCCTATGACTACCCTACAGCCCAGTTTGCTGAGGACGCGGGAGTGGAGATGATTCTGGTTGGCGACTCTCTTGGGATGTGTGTCTATGGCTATGAAGGGACTGTCCCAGTAACTATGGATCAATGCATTGTCCATACAGAGGCCGTGCGCCGCGCTGCACCCACTGCTTTCGTGATCGGCGACATGCCGTTCATGAGTTACCAGGCAAGCAATGAAGACGCTGTTAGAAACGCAGGAAGGTTTATGAAAGAAGCGGGGGTAGATGCGGTTAAGCTCGAAGGCGGGGTACGA